>NZ_CP017921.1:1200000-1500000 GCF_001889405.1 Methanohalophilus halophilus | reverse complement strand
CCCTCCATAAAGAATATGGCCTGAAGAAGGTAATCATCAGTACCTACCAGGCAACCAGCGGAGCCGGAGCTGCCGGGATGAATGAATTAATCAATGAGACAAAGAACTATCTTGAAGATAAAGAGGTAAACCATGAGGCCTTTGTCCACCCCATAGTTTTCAACACAATTCCACATATTGACAGTTTTCAGGAGAATGATTACACCCGCGAGGAGATGAAGGTAGTCTGGGAAACCCACAAAATATTTGAGGAGCCCGATATCCCGATCAGTTGTACCTGTGTGAGAATCCCGACCCTGAGAGTCCACGGGGAAAGCATTGTTATCGAAACTGAAAAACCGATTTCACCGAATGAGTCCAAAAAACTGTTGTCATCGGTTGAAGGTGTTGAATTGAAGGATGATATCGAGAACAATGTGTACCCGATGCCATTGACAGCCACCCAGAAATGCGATGTGGAGGTCGGCAGGATAAGGCAGAACATCGTATTCGGTGACCACGGCCTGGAATTCTTTGTCTGCGGTGACCAGATCCTCAAAGGTGCTGCCCTGAATGCAGTACAGATTGCCGAAAAACTTGAGTGAAAATAATTTAGTTAGAAGGGATCTAGAACAGTTTTCTTTTAAATATTTTTATGAAAAAAGTGGATATCCTGTGATTAAGGATATCCTTCTCTGTTCTTTTTTTGTCTTTGTTTCCTTATAGCTGTCTTCTTCTGAAACCAGCATACATTGCACCCACACCCGCAAGCACCAGTAGGGTTCCCACGATGTCAGCACCTGAGAAGGATGAGATACCGGATTCCTCGTTTCTGGGATTTTCCTTGGTCATTTCATATCCTTCCACATAATCACTGCTGGATTCTGCAGAATCAGGTGTCGGTTCCTGTGCGGATTCACTATAGCCACCATCAGAAGTGAAAGTTGTCTGATTAGAAGCAGTACCTGTGGTTGAAGCATTCACAATCTGTGCACTGCCTACACCACCACTACTGGAAGATGAAGACTTCAAAACCTGTGAATTTGCAGGTTGTATAGCTTCATCCATTATCTCCCTGTATTGTTCGGCAGTTGATTCATCGACAACACCTGGCATGGACAGGTAACCATCTACATATTCCTTCAAAGCAGGGTTACCACATGTGTGATGACAGCAAGTGACATCACCAGTTTCAGCTATAGTTTCCACATACTCGCTCACAAGGGACTTGAGTTGTTCATCCGATGCATCCCAGCCACCCTTACGGGCAGTTTCAAGCATTCTGGCCGTCATGGACTGGTATTCATAGGAATTGGTTCCTTTTATCCATTCACTGTTATCTCCTGTGAAATATGTGTCATACACATCATCCCAGACATAGTCATCTATCAAGTCCGGATTAAGGGCTTCCCATCCCCAGAGATTCTCAAGGAAACTACCCATCATTCCGGCACCTTCAAAGCCGTGCTGTTGCATGCCTTCAATCCAGCCAGGATTCAGGTACCTCGTAACAATTTCCCTGGAAAGATAGGTGCTCAGTGTCTCTATCTTTTCAGCATCTGGGTTTTGCAGATTCATTACGTATGTTTCCGGTGTCGTGCCGGAAGCTTCACTGACCACCAGACTCAAACCTCCGAAATACTGGAAGAAATCATCCGTGTCCATTGCACCATAGGTGTTAGAACTGCGACTGTGAAAAATTGCCCCGACATCTTCCAAATTGTCATTAAATACCTCTTCATTGTCGATCGAATTATCCGCCACATCCCACTGGCTGGCAATTTCCTCCATACTTTCTCCCCAGACATACTCACCATAAGCATTGCTCATCTTGTCCATGTAGAGGTCGGCAAGTTCGGTGTTGTTTTCCCAGGTATCACTTGCCGAAACTGCATTGGCCATACCCGTTCCGTAGGAACCATCCTCAGGTCCGAAGATTCTAAGCAAAGCAATGTTCATTGAGGCAGTTTCGTTTTGCAATGTAGCGTTTAAACCATCATAGATATTGTTGGTGTTCTCTCTCACGTAGTTAGTATTTTCCACCGGGTCGTAGGAAATATATTCAGCTGCAGGTCGCTCTTCATCCTTAGTGCCATCATAGCCGTTATCCGGTGCGTTGTAGGCAAGATAGACAGCCTTGTCTATCAGTTCCACTTTATGCGGGAAAGTATCCCTGTAAAGCCCGGATATTTGTATAAGTACGTCTATGCGTGGTCTTCCCAGCTCAGAGGACGGGATCAGTTCGACATCCTCAACCTCGTCACCATCATCGTCCCAGACTGGCCTGACACCAAGCAGGTACAGGATCTCAGACTCCATCACACCTTCGTGACGGGTAGATTCACCTGCCCATAGAATGAAGGCTGTCTTCTGTGGATAATCACCTTCAATTTCTGGAGTATACGCTTCCAGGGTCTCATTGGCCATCTTCTTTCCAAGCTCCCATGCCTGTTTTGTCGGGATTAGCTGTTCATCGAAGGCATAGAAATTCCTTCCAGAAGGAAGGGCGTCTGGACGAAGTATGGGGTCTCCTCCCAGGTTGGATTTGACGTATTTGCCATCCATAGCATTGAGTACCTGTGATGTTTCATTTTCACTCTGAGACAACTTGTCGGCATATTCTGTCGCAGTAGAAAGATAATCATCCATTGTCGCTGACGTGTTGCCAGCTCCAAGTACCTGCTCCTGTGATTCGTTGAAACTTATTTCCTGATTCAGGATAAGGTCCAGAAGTAGCACCGGTGCATCCTCTGAAGTATTGTAGAGAGCGGCCTCATCCTTGAAATCCTGACCAAGCATGGAACAGACCATTTCACTGAGTTGCTCACCTTCTGGTGCATTGCCCAGGATGTGAAGACCATAGGGCATCGAAGTCGTCCTTAGCTCCCTGAGAACATCATCGAGTTCGTCTAGGAAATGATCTCTCATTTCATCATCCTCTGACCCTGCAGGTGTCATATTGACTCGTTCATCCAAATGTAACTCATATGTCAGATTTACGATTTCGTTAAAACGTTTTTCCTGCATATCAGGATCACTGGAAAGTGCATTGTACTGAGTAATCTTATCATTTAACTCAGAATAATTACCATAGCTTCCAGACCTCACCACAGGCGGGATCAGGTGGTCTATAATCACTGCATTGCCTCTGCGTTTGGCCTGCATACCTTCTCCCATTCCATCCATTACATAAGGATAGACAACCGGTATATCTCCGGTCATAAGAGCCGGCCATTCTTCCCTGAAAAGGCCAAATTCCTTACCCGGCAACCACTCAACAGTACCGTGTCTGCCCATGTTTACCATAACATCTGCATTAAATTCATTCTGCATCCATAGGTAAAAGGCTATGTACTGATGATGCGGAGGGAGATCCGAGGCATGGTAGAGGGCGTCATTGTCCTGCAGCCAGCCTCGTGTTGGCTGGGGTGCAAGGATAACATTGTCACTGATCTCTATCTTTGGAATTACAACGAAGCGGTCACCCGAATCATCTTCATAGACCATTATTTCCCCGGGAGCCTCACCCCATCTATCCGTTACTTCCTCTTTGCGTTCTTCAGGAAGAGCATCAAACCATTTTTTGTAAGTGTGCTCGGGAATTAATTCCACCTTGTCTGTTTCTACAAGATCTTCCAGTTCACCGGGTGCCCACGTACCGATATTGGTACCCTGTGTTACAAAAAGGTCTACAAGTTCGGTTTTGTTGGGGATGCTCGAGTTTTCTACATCATAACTTTCGTTTGCCATTGCCCCAAGCAGATTGCTGATACTCGGTACAACTTCCAGATAGGAGGCACCAATATTGTTCTTTCCTGCACCATGGTTATAGTAGAGGATTGCGACCTTCTTATCCGAGTGGTCTTTTGCAGAAAGATTCGTCTGAGCTTCTGCCCGATCAACAAGCCACTCAACCTGACTATCAACAGGTTCATATATTTCATTACCCTGGGAATCGGTTTCTGTAGAAGCAATCATTATCGGATCTATCCAGCCCCAGGTTTCAGGCCTGTATAGCCTTATCATATAGGTATTCGGCAAGGGGGAACTTGTCTCTTTCCATTCGGTCAGATTCATGTAACCGTTGGTAACCGTATTCATCACCGGCACACCCAGGTTTTCAACATCAAAATACTGGCTGCGGTAGGTGGACGATAGAATAAGGTCCACTTTGGTTTCAGGTGTATGATTGAAAAAGGAATCCACATGATCACTGCTTGATCCGTAGCAAGGAACCACATTAATGTTCTTTGATTCAAGTTTGTCTATGAGGGAATCAAAAGGATCCATACGTTCCGGATAATAGGAACTGTAAAACATGAGCCCAACGGTCGAAGAATTTTCATCAAAGGAATGCCCCTCTTCCCTGTTGCGATACCAGTCAAAATATTCTGTGGCATTCGGAGTGAAATAGGATTTTTCAGTCATATTGGGATGATAGATGGCTTTTGGAGAACCATCAGGAGCTTTGACATCAAGATCATCCCTGTCCATAAATGTTCTGGCAAGATAATATATTAGATTATCAAAATTAGACTCCTCAGTTGCCCCGTATTTCCAGTAATCTTCAAGGTATTCTCTGATAACTACCTCATCTTCCTCCGAGAACTTATCTGGAATATTTTCATTCAAGGCAGCATTATCTGTGATAACTATTGTTCCATTAGATATTGCTGAATTCACCTCATCTTCGATCTTATCAGCGCTATCAGTAAACATTTTTGCATAAATTACATCCACGTTACTCAAATCGGTTTCATCATCAATTGTAGATGGTAAATGATATGACACACTTAAATTAAGAGTTGAATCATTGTTGATTCTGCCTACCAGACTTTCTAACTGGGGTTCGTAGCTTGAATAGCCCGTTATTATGGAAACATTTACTAAAGGCGGAGCAGAGGAAGAGAGTTTTTTCAACAACAATACATCACTGGATTTGTTGTATTCGTTGCCCATGCCGGTACTGTAGGTGCGACCAGATAAGGTATAGCCATCCAGATAGGAATTTATACGGTTTTCATCGACTGGGGAATCATCATCTATTTCAAGAAGTACATTAGAAAGGTCCGTACCATTTATCTCAATGTCAACCTTTCCTTTGTACCATTTCCAGCTACCCCTACTCTCTGAATAATTGGTTGCATATAACTCATATTCACCATAGGGGATATCAGACATAACAAAATTACCATTGGCATTACTGGTGGTGTTCGCGACAAAAGTTGATGAATCACTGGTGAGAAGGACAATATCACTGGATTTGTTGTATTCGTTGCCCATGCCGGTACTGTAGGTGCGACCAGATATATTATGGCCATCCAGATAGGAATTTATACGGTTTTCATCGACTGGTGAATCATCATCTATTTCAAGAAGTACATTGGAAAGGTCTGTACCATTTATCTCAATGCCAACCTTTCCTTTGTACCATTTCCAGCTACCCCTACTCTCAGAATAATTGGTGGCATATAACTCATATTCACCATAGGGGATGTCAGACATAACAAAATTACCATTGGCATTACTGGTGGTGTTCGCGACAAAAGTTGATGAATCACTGGTGAGAAGGACAATATCACTGGATTTGTTGTATTCGTTGCCCATGCCGGTACTGTAGGTGCGACCAGATATATTATGGCCATCCAGATAGGAATTTATACGGTTTTCATCGACTGGTGAATCATCATCTATTTCAAGAAGTACATTGGAAAGGTCTGAACCATTTATCTCAATGCCAACCTTTCCTTTGTACCATTTCCAGCTACCCCTACTCTCAGAATAATTGGTGGCATATAATTCATATTCACCATAAGGGATGTCAGACATAACAAAAGTACCATTTTCATTACTGGTAACATTATTGATATTTATCATATTTTCGGAAGCCGATACCGCCGGCATTGCCACTGCCAGCATCATCAATACACTTAAAACTAATAGACTCATTTTTGTATGTTGCATATTATCGCCTCGATAGTATGCCACATCCCGGTTTCCTGTTTGGTCGCAGAACCGGGATGTGCACATATACTTTATCATGATAAATTTAAATTGTTCTTCGATTCATAACATATCCCATATTTATGAAATAAAGAAAAAGAGCACCCGAAAAGGGTGCTCAGAACTTACAGCTGTCTTCTCCTGAAACCAATATACATGGCACCTACTGCTGCAAGCACCAGTACGGTTCCCACGATGTCAGCACCGGAGAAGGATGAGCCACCGGAATTATCATTTCTGGGATTTTCCTTGGTCATCTCATATCCTTCCACATAATCACTGCTGGATTCCGCAGAATCAGGTGTAGGTTGCTGTGCGGATTCACCATAGCCACCATCAGAGGTGGAAGTTGTCTGATTGGAGGAAGTGCCTGTAGTGGAAGTATTCACGATTTGTGCGCTACCGATACCACCGCTGGTGGAGGTTGAAGAAGTAGATGATTCAGGACTTTGGGTGGCTTCATCCATCAACTTCTTGTAGGCTTCCTGGCTTTCAGCACTCACACCTGCAACAGACATCATGCCTTCAACATATCCGTCCAGTGTGGGGTTACCACATGTGTGGTGACAACAGGTCACACCGTTCTCAACAACTGATTCAGTATATTCCTTTACCAGATTCTGGAGAACCTCATCAGATGCTTTCCAGTAACCTTTCCGCTCGGCTTCTATCATCCTCTTAAGAGTGGACTGGTAGGCGTAAGCATTGTCACCTGATTTCATAAAGTCGTCAACACCCAGATCATATTTGTCTTTCACATAGACATCATAGATCTCATCCCAGTCTGAATCCGTGACCATATCAGGTGTTGTTACATCCAGCCCCCAGATATGCTCGACAGTGTTCATGAATTCCCTGGCACCTGCATAATCGTATTCCATCATGCCGGAGATGAATTTGGGATTGAAAAGTGTTGAACGGATATCCTTCCTGTATGCCTCTTCATAAGTGATTACCTGCGGATTATCCACATTCTTGAAATCGGCAACATACATCTCAGGATTATCTCCACTAACGGATCTCACTGCAAGACTGAGCCCTCCAAGGTACTGATAAAAGTCATCGTTATCAATTATTCCGTACAGGTTGGAAGAATCACTGTGCATCGCAACTTCCACATCCTGGAGATTCATCCTGAAGACATCTTGGTAGCTGTCTCCCCATACATCCTGCCCATAAATGTTGGACATACGGGAAATATAGAGGTCCGCCAGTTCATCTTCACTATCCCAGGTATCACTTGCAGTCACAGCCCCCGGCAAACCTGTTCCATAGGCTCCAGGCGACTCGCTGAATATCCTTGAACGGGACAATGCGAGGGCAGTGCTTTCATTATATCCTGCTTCAAGCAATGCCTCTTCCATTTTCAGGGAATTCCATCTCACATAATTGGTTTCATTGGTTTCATTAAGAGCTGCAACGGTACGCACTGCATCATCTATCAACTGAAGATGGTTCGGGAAAGTATCCCTGTAAAGACCGGAAGGAGTCACTACAACATCTATTCTCGGATGAGTCATATTCTCCTGCGGAATTACCTTGAAACCACTTACATGTCCATAGGTCCTGGTCGGTTCAACACCCAGAAGGGAATATATCTGTGCCTCCATCAAGCCTTCATGACGCATTGTCTCAACCGCCCACAGGACGTAGGTTACTTTTTTGGGATACGTGTCGTTGTGAGTTGATTTATACTGTTCAAGCATTTGATTGGCAAGTATGGCACCCAACTCAACGGTTTCTTCATCCGGAACATCTCGCGGATCAAAACTGTAAAAGTTCTTTCCCGTAGGCACTGCATCCGGATTCCTGATTGGATCATTTCCAGGCCCTGCTTCAATGTAGCCTCCATCCAGAGCACGGAGTGCCTGGTCGATTTCACGTGTGGTATTTTGTAGAGCTGCAGAATAATTAAGTGCCGTATTCAGGTCTGCCGTAATGTTGGAATCTGTAAGGCCCAGAACATCCATCTGGGCCTGCGATATATTTGTACCATCGATCAAGGTGGCATTCAACAAATCATTGGCGTAGTAATTGGACGTATTCTCCCAGTCCTCTTCATCCCCGGTGTCATGAGGAATGACATTTACTATGTGATCGATGAAATCACTGCGAAGCATGGATTTGACCATACAGACAAGTTTTTCATCATCCGGAGCAACACCAAAAACATGGAGCCCAAGAGGCATAAGGGTCCCCTGCAGTTCATGAAGGTAGTTATGCACGTCATTTGTGACAAAGTTCTCAAATTCCGTTTCATTCATGGAACGCATTTCTTCCGAGGTTACTTCTAGATCGTACTCCATTGAAAGGTTTTCATATTTTTCAATTGTACTGTTGCGATAAAGAGCCATATTCACAGTATCATTAGCAGTTGCTGCCTCTTCATATTCATGAATCTTATCATGCATCTCGGCAAGTTCCCCATACAGACCAGAATCTGTTATCGGAGGGGTCAAATGGTCTATGATAACCGCATTACCCCGGCGTTTGGCCTGAGTACCTTCTCCCACATTGTCCATAATATAGGGGTATACTACAGGAGTATCAGCCACCATTATGGAAGGATAATCATAGCGCCATAATCCCACTTCCTTACCCGGCAACCATTCTTGTGTGCCATGGGTTCCGAAATGGATCATTGCATCTGCATCATAGTCCTGATTGATCCAGAAGTATGTGGCCAGATACTGGTGAGTAGGTGGAAGATCCTTGTCATGATAGGTCACCGATTCATCCGAGAGGTCTCCTCTGGTGGGCTGGGGTATGAAATTGATATTACCCATCTGGACTGTGGGTATGACAAATTTATTATCGTACACCATTATGTCACCCGGAGCTTCACCCCACCTGGCTTCAACATCATCCCTTACGGATTGTGGGAGGGTGTTATACCATTCCATGTACTCGTCCACAGGGACAAGCGTGACATTGCCTGATTCAACAACCTTTTCTAGCTCACCCGGGGCCCAGGAACCGACATTCCTACTCTCGATGAACAGATCGATGAACTCACTGCTGTTTGGAATACTGCCATTGCCTGTATCATAACCACTGGTATTCATTTCATCAAGCAGCACCTCGAAACTGGAAGCTATATCCAGGTAACTGGCACCAATGTTATTCTTACCACCTTCGTGGTTGTAATAGATGATGCTGACCTTCTTATCCGAATTGTCCTTGTTGCCAAGTTCTGCCCAGGAGATGGCACGGTCACTAATCCAATCAACCTGCGAATCCAGAGGTTTGTAGTAATATTGTCCGGTTTCTGAATCCTGAACCCTGCCTGCTAACCATATGTAATCAATCAAACCCTCAAGTTCCGGCATAGTTACCTGATACGATAAGGATGAAGTGCTCAATCCATGCACACTTGCATTGTATTCATCAGGTGTATGGTAACGGTCGAGTAATCCCTTTATTACAGGAACATTATACTCATTCATGGACTCGATTCCCATAGCGGGATCATTGTATTGGAAATTAAACCCTTTCAGCGATATCATGGAATCCACGAGAACCGTACCATTATTTACAAAATACTCAGATGTGTCGTCTGTAATTACCTTGTAAGTTGAAAAAATTACATTGCAACCCTTGGATTCCAGATTCCTGATTATCTGATCTTCCGTATTGAAAGCAAGAGAATTCTTTTCAATATTGTAACTGGCTATTATACCAACGGTTGGTGCGGATTCATTGTATCCATAATCCTTATACCATTCAAGATATTCACTGCTGTTTTCAAATACTCGGGGGAAGGCATCTGGATGATAAATGCCATGGTCAGGTATAGATGGCTGGAAGGCTTCAGAATATGCAATATAGGCACCTTCAAGAGTGGAACCTACAGACCGTATCCAGTGTTCCATGTTGGAGTAACCATTGTTGTACAAATACTCCTTCATAAAGCTGTAAGGTGGATTTGTCATATCAAAGGTGGCAATACCATAACCATCATCCATACCAAACATTCCTATCTGAGCACCATTGTCTTTGGCGTCCAGCAGCACATCCTTGATTTCCGTAATCTGTGTGGCACCTATCATATAAAGAATTATGACATCCTGATCGGAAACATCCGTCAAATTTGCAGCCGCTTCTGCACCGTCCATAACAGTGACATTGAAACGATCGTTTATTACAGCCCTCTCTGAAAGGACATTGTTGAGATGGGAGATACTGTTATCGGAGTTTATTATGTAAGTCACATTAATTACTGAATGTATAATTTCAGGTTCTGAGACTGTCTCACCAGCCCATAGCTCACTGAATTCCTGCCCCATAAACCTGAGCATGGATTGCATGTTGGCATTCTCGCCCTGTATCCAATATCTCTCGATGTCTGTATATTCATCCGAATACAAGTCAACATTGGGCACGGTGATATTGGATGAAAGATTGTAACCCATAACCATTGCGCCGCCTGCTTTGGCAGATTTTATACTGGAAGTCCAATTATTAATCACGGACTCATTCTGTGACTCGATGAAGATCACTCCGTATTCGGAGAAATCGAAGTCTTCGGGTGCAGGATTGTCCCTGGTGAAAACGGTTATGTCCAATTCGGAGGATATGTTGGCATCCAGTGTAGCATTGTTCAGGGCATTCTCATTAAACTCGGTACCCAGGACAAACAGGTATTTACTGCTGTCTACTTTTGCGTTATTCAGAGCATTTTCCACCAGTTTGGGTGATTCGGTTGCAAGATAAGTCAGCAGGTTTTCCGCATTTTCCAGACCTTCACCTTCAGTTCCCATATTGTTGTAATAGGTGGCAACCGGGTCGCTGGTAGTACCATCAGAATGATAATCGAAGTAGGATGGAGGGGTATAGGCTCCCATAGGGTCTATGCTGTAGATGGCAGTACCCTTGTCATGCGCTGATTTGAGAGTGGCGTTCACGGTAGTGTTATCAGTGAAAGCATCATATATGCCCTGACAAACAATAACATCCTGGGTTTCAAGGAAACCACTCTCTGAGGCATTTATCATTTCCTGGCTTATACCTGAATCAGAATAATCGATGAAGGTATACTCAATCAGATCACTGTGATCATTGGTCTCACTGGCTGTCTGAAGGGCATCATTTGCACTGTAGGAAATGTAGGTGACCTTTGACTTCATTGTGAGATAGGTCAGCAGGTTTTCCGCATTTTCCAGACCTTCACCTTCAGTTCCCATATTGTTGTAATAGGTGGCAACCGGGTCACTGGTAGTACCATCAGAATGATAATCGAAGTAGGATGGAGGGGTATAGGCTCCCATAGGGTCTATGCTGTAGATGGCAGTACCCTTGTCATGCGCTGATTTGAGAGTGGTGTTCACTGTAGTGTTATCAGTGAAAGCATCATATATACCCTGACAAACAATAACATCCTGGGTTTCAAGGAAACCACTTTCTGAGGCATTTATCATTTCCTGGCTTATACCTGAATCAGAATAATCGATGAAGGTATACTCAATCAGATCACTGTGATCATTGGTCTCACTGGCTGTCTGAAGGGCATCATTTGCACTGTAGGAAATGTAGGTGACCTTTGTTACTTGTTCATTTGCCGATACCGCCGGCATTGCCACTGCCAGCATAATCAATACACTTAAAACTAATAAACACACTTTTCCAAATCGCATATTATCGCCTCGATAGTATGCAGCACATCCCGACCCAAAGCCCGCCAGCCCACAGGTCGGGATGTCACCACAATATTTTCAACTGAATGTTATCTACAATTTCTCCTTACATATAATCAATAAACTTGTTTTTATATAACAAAAAATAAAACGGGTTATCCTCCCGATTCATTTTTACCCTCGGGAACGTACACAACCCGTCCATCTGCCAGCTGGTAGGCTGTACCCAGCGCTTCACCTGACCCGCCTCCGATTTGTTCGGTCATGTTCAGTACTTCGATGTCCTGACCTTCCTTGACGATGATCTTCATGTTTTCCTCCCCCGGATTCTTTACAATGGTCACGTCATCCGTTGGAGACAACAATTCCGGCAACTGGAAAGACATTACCAGGGCCACCAGCAGGGCCACGGAGAAGACCATGGCTATGTCGAAAAGGTTGGCCACACCAGTTAGGGGATTCTGCTCATCCCCTTCATAAAGCAGACCGCTTCGCCTGTATTTTCGTTTTTTCATTCCTCACCCTCCATGCACTCAAGCAGATAATTGATATCAGCCATATCCTGCCAGTACCATCTTTTACGTACCACGGTCAGGACATATCCTACGATTCCGGCAAACAGACCCAGAACTGTGGTAGCAAAAGCAACCATCAGGTTATGTGCAAGCTGCAGGATATTACCTTCCGCAAGTCCTATCAAAGCCGGACCGAGGGGAATAAGCGTTCCCATCAGGCCTATCATCGGAGCAACCGTGGAAAGGATCTTGGTATACTCCAGGTTCTTGGTCATTCGCACCTCATACTCCTCGGAAAGCCAGTCAATAGAAGTAGCAGCGCTGCTGCCAAGATGGGCGGCAGCATCCCGGGCAAATGACATGACAAGGGAATTTTGCTTCAGCTCACCCAGATGTGTAGCGGCAGAATCAAAATCCGAGGATTTAACGGAATCCTGTACCCATTTACCTATATTCTCAAGTTGTGTAACATTGCGATGCCTCTTGGAATATTCGGAAATGAACTCACCAATCAAAGCCAGAGATGATACCACTGCTAACAAAAGCAATATTATTACAGGATACAATAGTGACGAAGAAACTGTATACATTATCTGGAACAAAGAAGAATCTATTGCCATTTTTTATTATCACTCCTTTAATTAATACTGGGTTTTGATACGATTAAGTGCAAAGCCAGCCGTTATGAGAATTGCAAAGCCGATGAAGGGTATTATATCAAATTCGGGTCCGCTGAAAGTCGGAAGACCCATTTGTTTTGCGTGCATGTAGGCAGGGGCGATTACTGCACCCATCAAGTAGAACAGGCCCAAAAACGTCATGGCATTGCCCAGGGTTGTTGGATCCTTTTTAAGCCTCCTGACAATCAGGGAAGAGGAAATGATGGAAAAGAAAAAGGTGACACCAACCCCAAGTCCCAGAAGTGCACTGCTGATCTCAACGGTATTGGAAAGCAGCATGATTGACATGAAAAGAGCTGCAAGGCATACGGGGCAGGGCAGGGAGATCACAAGGAAAGTCTTATGGGATACATCCACCCCACAATTCCATTTTTTGGAAGTATAGATACCTACACCCAGAAGCAAGAGAGCCATTAACACATGCATTCCCATTCCAACCTGGGAAGCATTCAGCAGATAGGATATGTCGATGTAATTAAGAATCAAGCCTATGATTACGGACAATACAAAATACATCCCTGCAATGGCAAATAACTGCCTGCGATTGATAGTCGAACATCCACATCCCACTCCGGCCTTAACTGCAAATATAGCTATTGCCAGCAGAATTCCTATGACTGTTAAATATACTGCACTCATTGATATACAACCACCATTATCGGGCAGTGAAATTTGTTCAAGTTTTTAGGGCTTATATAGCCAATAATTAATTCACTTTACCCGTTGACAAATCAAATACACTTGTTATCTCGAGTATATTCATAGTATATAAAAAAAAGTTTTAGGATAACATATGTAATCCACATGGGTAACATAGATTGTCCTTTATAAGAAAAAGAGACTATCCTTAAAGCAATTAATATAAAAATAGGATGATCGAAGGTTATATTGAAACAGAAATCTCAACAATATATCCAAAAGACTAATATACAACACAACATCAAATGCAGCGTCTAATGAAAGAACTCATATGCCCTAAATGTGGCAATACTACTCACAATCTTTATGAAAATGTGTGCAAGAATTGCTTTTTCAAGCAGTTTAAACTTGCCGAATTAGATCCGGTCATAAGCACCCAGATCTGTGCCAGATGTGGCTCCAAATACGAAAGAGGCCAGTGGACAGATACAAAACACGATACAAATACAGTACTCGAGAAAGTTGAAAGCGAATTGTTGCTTCATGAAAATGCAGACATAATTGAACTTGGATTTGAACCTCAAAAACTGACTCCCTACCAGTATATTGTTAATGTTTATATTCAGGCAGAAATCTACGGCATGCCTTTGGAAGAAAAACTTACAACTGAGGTCCGTGTCCAACGTGGTGTCTGTGATGCATGCAGCAGAATAGCTGCCGGTTACTATGAAGGAATCATCCAGCTTAGGGCAAGTAACAGGAACCCTACGGATGATGAAAAGAAAAAATGTGACCACCTGGTCCGTGATGCCCTGAGCAGGATGGAGAAAAAAGGGGACAGGCTGGCTTTTATTTCAAACATGTCTTCATCAAAGGAAGGAACAGATTACTATATCGGCTCATCCGGTGCCTGCAGGCAGATCTGTAAAATTATAACATCCAAACTTGGAGGAGAGCATCAGGAATCCCCGTCCCTGTTCAGCCAGCGGGATGGCAAGGAGCTCTATCGTGTATCATATGCGGTACGCCTGCCAAAGTATGTTCCCGGGGATATCCTTTATTTTAATAATCAGGTGTTGCAAATAAAAAATTGTGATAAAAAAGCCAAATGCATAGACCTGCAAACCGGCAAAAAAGTTATCGCATCCATAGAAGATATCGAAAAGGCCGAGTTCCTGGGAACATTTGCAGATGCAAAACGGGCTGTGCTGGTGGCAATTGAAGATAATGCCATAATGATACTTGATCCCACAAACTACCAGACAGTGACTCTCAAGAAACCCTTCTTCCTGACTGCCAGAGAGGGAGAAGAAATTCCGGTACTTAAAACCGAATATGGCATGATACCGATACCTGAAGAGATAAAAGCATGAAAAATATCCTGGTAATCGGGTACAGCAGCAGGAATATTGCCCATTCTGCCAAGGGTGCAGGATATAATGTATATGCAATAGATGCTTTTTGTGACCGGGATCTGGAATATAATACCTGCAAATGCCATGCTTTGATGGAAGAAGACATCCATGAAGTGGAAAATGAAGAGATTATCCGGATAATGGATAATTTCGAAACGGATTTTGACGGAGTTGTCCTGGGCTCGGGTTTTGAAAATATTGAGAGGGAAATCTTTGATTGCCCGGTCCTGAATAATTCTGTAGGACAGATGGGAATTGTATCGAATAAAAAACGTTTTGCAGAAGAATTACAAAAACTTGGTATCCCCCATCCTGAAACCCATGTAGCTATGAATCCTCCGCAAATAAACACCCCAATGATACTCAAACCAGCAATTGGGGGCGGCGGGATTTTCAATAAAATCGTAACCAGCGCAGATGAATTGGAATATCAGGTTGACAAACTATGCAAAGCCGGAAATTTCAAACCGGGTGAACTTATTCTGCAGGAAGTCGTACACGGCACAGCAGCAAGTGTTTCCATGATAAGTGATGGAATACAGGCTACTGCGATTGGTGTTAATGAGCAACTCATTGGAATCAGCTGGCTTACAAAAATGCCGTTTGCCTATTGTGGAAATATTACCCCCATGCAGACACCCCATGAAAATGAAATGATTGAAATCTGCGAAAAACTATGTGAACACTTCAAACTGAAAGGTTCCAACGGAATGGATTTTATAATTACGGAGAAGGGACCTGTGATACTGGAAATAAACGCCAGGTTCCAGGGAAGCCTGGATAGTGTGGAAATTGCAACAGGAACCAACATATTCCAGGCACATGTGGATGCATTTAAGGGGATTTTGCCCGAAAGACCGAAATACCAGCGGTGGGGTGGAAGAACCATATTGTATGCTTCTGAAAAACCGGTTACTATCAGCAAACAAATATCTGAAGTCTTTGGAAAGGGAAGTTTTGCAGACATCCCGAAATCCGGGTATGAAGCATTCCCGGATGATCCGCTTGTCTCGATATTGGCAAAGGGAAATTCCAGAAACGATGTAATTGGACATATGAAAGACCAGGCGAAAATGCTGAATAAAATACTATAATGCAACCCCATAACTATAAATAACATGAAAGGTAGACAACGTAAACTCTACTTATTACTAATTCCTTTCCATGAGGCGATCAATTGATAGATTTAAATGACCCTGTAGTACGAGGATACCTGATACAGCTGCTTGGAGAAGAAGGAATCACAATGATTGAGAACATGCCCGAAGGTGAAGTCACCGACGAGGAAATAGCAGAAGCTACGGGCGTGTTATTGAATATTGTTCGAAGAAACCTATTCATAATGAACGAGAATAAACTCGCTATATGTCGCCGTGAAAGGGATTCTAGCAGCGGCTGGCTGACATACCTGTGGCAACTTGACCTGGATGACATTGACACCCAGCTGACAAAAGAGAAGAAAAAACTCGTTAAGAACCTTCAGGCCCGCCTGGATTTTGAAGAGGATAACGTCTTTTACGTCTGCCCGGAAGGATGCATAAGGATCCTGTTCAACAATGCAGCTGACTGCCATTTTCTTTGTCCGGTATGTGGGGAAGACCTGACCTTCCAGGAAAATACGGAAATGGTTGATACACTCAAAGAAAGACTTACTGCCTTGCAGGAAAGTTGAGCAATGATCTCTTACAGGGATGCAATACTGTTACTCAAAAACGAAGGGTGCTCCGAAAAAGTAATCCAGCACTGCATTGAAGTATCAAGGGCATCCGAAGAGATTGCAGTAAGGCTTCAAAAAAGGGGCTATGATGTCGATATCGAACTCGTCAGAATCGGCGGGCTTTTACATGATATCGGAAGAGGTACCACACACGGCATCATGCATGCAGATGCCGGTAGCCGGCGTGCTACTGAACTGGGCCTTGATGAAAAACTAATAGATATTATAAAGAACCATATTGGTGCAGGTATCCCTGAGGATGAAGCAAAAGAAATGGGACTTCCGCCACAGGATTATATACCCCTCTCCATGGAAGAAAAAGTAGTTGCTCATGCGGATAATCTTGTGAAGGGAACAAAACGCATATCCACAGAGGAACGCATCAACCGAATGAAGAAAAAAGGTGTCGGCAAAGAGGCCATAGAAAGAGTCCATGCCCTTGCCGAAGAACTTGGAATAAGGCAACTTTAATTTTTATGGGATACAGGAAAGCAGTGGTCTTACCCGGACACTCTGCAACACTTTCTCCTGATCATAACCAAACCCATAAGAGTAATACTGACCAAGAGGGCATCTGCCTTTATGACCTGGTCCATGATAATCCGAACCACCTGTTTTTAAAAGACCATAGCGATCAGCTATTGAATTCATTACAGATACATTCAACATGCGGCTTTGCCCGTAGAATGTTTCAAATCCATCAATACCCATATCGACCATATCTGAAGCGATTTTCAAAAGATTATCAACCTGACCGTGTTCTCCAAGTGTTCTCAGAAGATGAGCACAGACTGCTTTGCCACCTGCCTTTTGTATCATAGAAATAGCATCTTTAACAGGCATCGAAGAAGTACCCACAACACATGGGGAATCCGAACTT
The DNA here is from genome assembly GCF_001889405.1 of Methanohalophilus halophilus. Lineage (NCBI taxonomy): Archaea > Methanobacteriati > Methanobacteriota > Methanomicrobia > Methanosarcinales > Methanosarcinaceae > Methanohalophilus > Methanohalophilus halophilus. The sequence goes on along the minus strand of NZ_CP017921.1, from coordinate 1,482,539 downwards.
AGCCATTCATTATGAAAATCAAACGCTGAAATCTCCCTGTTTGTGACCGCTTTTGCAATATCATGTGTGGTAACCGTACCTTTTGAATAGGAAAGGGAAGATACATCGACTTCCCAACCATGCTCTCCCAGAAGAGAGGATATCTCTTTTGCCCTCTCAAATCTTTCACCAGCCATCTTTGCAAGCACAGTTTTTAATTTGGTATTCCCAACATCAATGCCCATACCCAGTATATGAAACTCCATTCCCGCATATCTGGTTGTCAATTCCACTCCCGGAATTAATTCAATACCATATCTTGACGTAGTGTCATCAACAGAAAGAACACCATCCAGTGTATCATGATCCGTAAGACATATAGACTTCAGTCCCACTTCAGAAGCTTCCTTAACCAGCTCTTCAGGTGAAAGTGTACCATCGGAATAGAAAGAATGTGTATGCATGTCAATAATCATATTTTACCCCTTATAGAATCAAATGTGCCCGGACCTCAGATAAAGTTATAATCATATATAATTAGTGCCAGAATTGTATATATAAGATGTTTAATATATATTTAATATTAATTGGCTTTGTAGAAAACCTCATGAGAATACAAATATAATCACATAGAACACAGTGTTCAAAGAAAATCTTTGCTTTCTCTGTGTTCTCTGTGGTTTATACGTGAAGTATAAATTTTCTGCAAAGCCAATGTCATAGAAACTCATAAATAGTGTTTAAACCGAATAATACTGCTGCATAAGGAAAATGCAACGAAGGTATTTGATTATGGCAATGTCGAAAAAAGATATAGACAGAAAAAAAGGTGCAAAGAGAGAAAAACTGGCAAAACTGGAAGAATTAGCAGCCAGCGGCAACAAAGATGCCAAAAAAAAACTTGCCAAGGAAAAAAGGAAAGGAAAATAAATTCCTTTCACTTGAAGGATGAATTTGATGAAAATACCCATAATTACAAAAATTGTAAAATGACCTTCTGTATTTAAAAAAGGAGATATGGGGAAGAACTGAAGGTTAAAAATACAGAAATCAGTGAAAGTGGTCAAGTTCAAATTATTAATTCATAAGATAGACAGACTATCACTGTTTCAGTAATTATTCAAATGGGGATTTCCACAGCGCCTGTTAATTATACTTTTTTTATGTCCTCGACCATCAGGTCATAATCATCAAAGCCTTTCTCCACAACTACAATCACACAAACCAGGACACCCAATACAGTAGTTACAAAAATAGCTACCATTATGGTTATCTGGTACTTGATAGCTAGTATGGGATTCACTCCCCCCAATATCTGACCGGTCATCATGCCCGGCAGGAATACTATACCCATAGTTGCCATGTTGGCAAGAGTTGGTTTGAGAGAAGATAGCATGCTCCTTTGCATATAGGGAAATAAGGCTTCTTTCCTGGAGGCACCAACACAAAGCCTGTACAGGTAACGTTGCTCATTGTTCTTTACATCATGATAAAAATCGTTCAATGCAACAATATTTGCACGCAAGGAGTTACCCATAAGCATACCTGCAATGGGTATGAGGTAGCGAGCCTCAAAGATATCATCAAGTTTTATGATAAAACCGGTAAAATAAAACAGAACCAGTATGTTTGCAATTGAAAAAAGGATTAGCATTGTGGGAAGAAAAGGTCCTGTCTTGAAATCCGTTCCTTCAAGTATGGTATATGTGGCAAAGAACAGCATTACAAATATCCATAAAACGTTAATAAGCGGATTATTTATATCAAAAACTACGGTAAGCAGAAGACCTATCAGGAATAACTGGAAAGACATCCTGGATACGATAATGACACTTTTCTTTATGATACCCAATTTGAAATAATAACTTACCATAAAGGGAAGAATAAGCAACAAGGCACAGAATATGAATCCGGAAACACCGATATTTTGAATTAAATTAATTTCTGCCATCTACGCACCTCATATGTTTGGAATATCCACAACACGCAAACCTTCTCTTTCCCACTGAGGATCGTGTGAAATGACAATTACCGTTAATGAAGGGTCATTGACAAAATAGTCAACTACCTTTGACTTTAATGAAGAATCGAGGGAAGAAGTGGGTTCATCAAGCAAAAACACATTTCTTTCCAGAAGTAGAGACAAAATAAGTACAATACGCTGTTTTTCCCCTCCTGAGAGAGATTTGAATTCTTTTTTGAGAATGGAAACATCAAGTTCAAACCATTCAAACAATCTATGAATTTTTTCAAAAGACGGAGAAAAACCAACGGCATTATAGGAGAAAATAGTGTCAAAGAACTCGTTTACACTATCCCTTCCAACATCAACATCCTGGGGAACATAGGCTACTTTTGTACGCACAAAAGAAACAGAATTACCATTTACCGGCAAATTATCAAAATAAACATCCCCTTTTGAAGGACGTATCAATCCCAGAAGACACAAAAAAAGGGTGGATTTACCGGTCCCGGATTTCCCCCTGATTAGAAGTTTTTCACCTTTTTTTATTGTAAGATTGAAATTCTCCAGAACCTTCTGATGCGAATGAATAATGCTAAGGTCCCTGTATTCAATAATATTTTTATCCATATACATCAGCATATTCCCATATAGTAGAAAGTAGATGAGCAAACACCGTATTTATGGTTTGTTACACATAAAATATATACTCATGATTGGCATATACATAATTATTCTCAAATAAGTAATTATTCTTGTATATACTTATTCCTGAGCGTGTTGAAAAGAACATACAACTTACACATTACCAATTATATCCAGTATGATATGTAGACGCTTCAGATTTCATGTGAAAGAAGTGTTTTATTAAAATAAATATTCCCTTCCCGGTAGTTAAACAGAAGTGGATAAAAATCTACTCCTGCATTTTTGGCCTTTTGATATGACCCGTAGAATCCCGGATCCATTAGCCGATTAGGAGAAAAATATTTTGCATCGGCCCTGAAAACCAGAAATAGAACCGCTGCATTATCCCCATTCTTCTTTGCCAGTGTAAGTTCATCAAGGTGGCGTTTACCCCTTGTTGTAGGAGCATCTGGAAAAAGGGCTATTTCATCCCTAACAAAGGTGCAACCTTTAACTTCCACCCAAATACGTTTGTCTCTTTTTAAAACAAGAAAATCCAGTCTGCTATCACCAATTTTTTGCTCAGGAAAAATTGAATCCACCTGCCCCAGGGGACTAATATCAGGATCTGATAATACCCATTCGGCAATCTTGCGGTGATATGCAGAGTTGACAAGTATCCATTCATTACCCTTTTTTGCAGCAATGAGATCCCACTCTGTTTTGCGACCGGGATTTGTAGCCTTTTTCAGTAATAAGCGGTTTCCCCTGTAAAGCAAATCTACCAGTCGTCCAGGGTCATGTACATGAACCGCCACATTTTGCACATCAGGTAACAGAATATCTACAATCGCAACAAATCGATTGGGACGGCTGATGAAGACGGCTTCGACATCCCAACCAACATACATTACCTGTTTTTCTGATTCAACCATATACATACCAATAATCGGACATCTCTTTAATCATGAGCCAGCAGTCCACCAAGAACTGCCCCAATAATACCAATTATACCGGTATGCAACATAATCAGGACGAACATACCTGCACCAAGCCCTGTAACAATTGCCATCAAACCCGGGATATTTTGAAAAAGTGAGCCCACAAACCCTGCAAGAATGAAACCGGGAATTACCATCAATATGAACATTAATATGCCTACTAAAAAGCCATCCCATGCAGAACGCACCTCGGAATAAGCTCCTGCAAAACCTCCTATAAATGGAGAAAGCATGTTTACAAACGGAACTAAATAAAGTACAAATGTAACTATCAAGCCTATGACGGCACCTTTGATCAAACCCATTTTTTGCCTCACATCAATATTAGCCTATATCAACCAGAATTAATTTAAATATTCCTCTACAGAAATCTCGAAGAGAATGGATATGAACCAGAACAAACAATTTCAGGCCAACCTAACACATGCGAGAAACTTGTTCAGGGAAGAAAATGCAGTAATAAGAATAAAAGAACTTCCCACAATGATAATCGGAGATTTGCATGGAGACCTTGAGGCCCTGAACACGATTATTTCACTCAAAGAAGAGCTAGAACCTGCAAATATAATATTCCTGGGAGATTATGTGGATCGTGGAAGAAATTCTGCAGAAGTCCTTTCAAGATTATTGGAATTAAAGATTGCCTCACCGAAAAATGTCTTCCTCCTGAGAGGGAATCATGAAACAAAGCAGATGAACGAGAAAAGGGAATTCTTTGATGAGCTGGAAGATAGTGACCTGTTCAATTTTGCTAATATCGTGTTTGAAGAAATGCCTGTGGCAGCTTTAATAAACAAAAAAATATTCTGTGTCCACGGCGGTATCGAAGATATAAGGAAAACAACAGCTATCACAAAACAAAATTCATTTAATTATCTCTGGAATGACCCGTCTGAGATACCTGGCCTGAACTTCTCCATAAGAGGAAGAGACATACGGACCTTTGGCCCCGATATTGTGGAAGGATTCCTCCACCTTAATGACCTGCAAATGATTATTCGTGCCCATAGTTCACTGGATACAGGATATAAATGGTGGTTTGGGAATAGATTACTTTCAATACATTCAACGCTGAATAACCATGGCACTCCTGCAAAGGGTGCTGTATGCCTTATCAAAACGGATCAACTTGAAATATACACATATGGAAAAACGGAAGATGGTACAAGGATTATTGACAAAACCAGGTATTATCTTTGATTGTAAAATACTCCGGCTTCCGAAAAAGCCTAATTATACTAAACAGACATCCCAAATATGCAAAAAGAGAAATGGAATTATACAAAGTATTCGCCGTTAACATTTAAATAATAGAACAACCCTCATTTTATAGAGGGACAGATTAGCAAGTCTGCCCGGCCCCGTAAACTGCGGGAGCAAATATCATACAACCACCTTTGTTGATTCTGGCCGGCAGGAAACCGGCCGGATCACAAGCTTTTTTGAACAAACAATATGTATCATTAATGAATAATATAGCCTGAATGAAAGAATTCAGACTCCATATTTATCACGCCCGTCAATGTGATCCTAAAAAATGCACAGGTAAAAGACTCAAAAAATTTGATCTGGTCCGACTGCATGAAAAAATACATTCACTCCCAAAGGGATCCATCTTACTTGACCCAATGGCAGAAAAAGCTCTTTCACCTGCAGACTGTGAGATTTCAGACATTATTGTCCTTGACTGTTCATGGAATACTGTGGAAGAAATTTTTCCTAAACTGTTGCGTCGCAAGTTACAGCATCGTGCGTTGCCCTATCTACTAGCTTCAAATCCGGTGAATTTTGGCAAACCCTTTAAATTAAATTCGGTCGAAGCTTTTGCAGCGGCTTTGTATATTCTGGGAAACAAAGATCAAGCGGAAAATATTCTGTCAAAATTCCGATGGGGACATACTTTTCTGGAACTTAACAGAGAACCTCTGGAAGATTATAGTAAAGCAAACAATAGTGAAGATATTATACAAATCCAGAATGAATACATCTGAGACGGAGGCAAAATATGGAGATACAGATTGGAGTTATCGGGGCCGGATCCTGCGACAGTGAAATCGACAGCCTTGCAGAAGATGTGGGCAGGGAGATTGCAAAAAGGGGAGCATACCTTCTTTGTGGTGGCATGGAAGGTGTTATGGAAGCTGCCTGCAGGGGATGTAAGAAAGAAGGGGGCAAAACTATTGGAATACTTCCCGGGCCTTCTGCAAATGAAGCAAACCCTTATGTTGACATCGCCATAGTAACGGACATGGGACACGCAAGAAATGCAATCATTGCGGCTTCATGCGATGCGGCTATAGCAGTTGGTGGGGAATATGGTACATTATCAGAGATTGCTTTGTCTATTAAAAACGGCAAGCCAGTCATCAGACTTTGTTCAAAGTGGGATATTGAAGGAACAATCCCTGCCCATTCGGCAAAAGAAGCAGTAGATATAGCATTTAAACAGATAAATTCAGACTACATTATTGATATTTGTTGAAAGATACATTTATATGCAATGACTCTTTTGACAGAAATATTTATAGATAATAGAAAAAACAACTTATAACCTGATTCTCAATGCACCTGATAATAGCCGAAAAACAAATTGCAGCAAGACGAATTGCATCTATTCTCAGTCCAAAAAAGCCGCAGAAAAAAAGGATTAGCGGTATTGACTCCTATGAGTTTGGGAACGATGAAAAAACCATAGCTATCGGACTTAGCGGACATATCGTCCAGCTCGATTTCCCTCCCGCATACAATAATTGGCAGAAGGTTGAAGCAAAAGAACTCGTAGACGCAGAACTTATTGTTACACCTACCCACGCAAAAATTGTGAGCGCCCTGAAAAAACTCGGTAAAAAAGCAACAAAGGTTACGATTGCCACTGACTACGACAGGGAAGGTGAACTTATTGGTGTTGAAGCTCTCAATATCGTAAAAGGAGTGAACGAAAACATCGAATATGAAAGGGCAGTATACAGTGCAATTACACCTGTATCTATTAAGGAAGCATTCGAAAACACTACAAAAATAGATTTCAATCTCGCAGATGCAGGACATTCAAGACAGGTGATTGATCTGGTATGGGGAGCCAGCCTCACACGTTTTATTTCCCTGGCATCCAGAAGACTTGGAAAGCAATTCCTATCAGTTGGACGTGTACAGTCACCAACCCTTGCCCTCATTGTGGACAGAGAAAAAGAGAGAGAGGCTTTTGTACCTACCCCTTACTGGGAAATATATGTGGACCTGGCTAAAAACGGAGAAAATTTCAAGATCAGGCATAAGAAAACCCGCTTCTGGGAAAAGGAAGAAGCAGACAGGGTATTTGGAGTTATTAACAATGAAGCACTGGTCTCCTCCCTGGAAACTTCCACTAAAGAAGACAAGCCACCCACGCCATTCAATACAACCGAATTCATAAGGGCTGCTAACTCGATAGGGTTTACCCCTGCCAATGCCATGAGAATAGCAGAATCCCTCTATACCAACGGTTATATTTCATACCCCAGGACTGACAATACTGTTTATCCTTCAACAATTGACCTGAGGGAACAGATAGAAATGTTCTCTAAAGGCCATTTCAGTGAATATGCAAAAAAACTGTTGGCAAAAAAAGAGCTCAAACCCACAAAGGGAAAGAAGGAAACCACAGACCATCCACCAATCTTTCCTGCATCTGTTGCGAAGAAATCCCAGCTTAAGGAAGATGAATGGAAGCTGTATGAACTGGTAGTCAGGCGTTTCTTTGCCACTTTTGCCGAAAATGCAGAATGGGAGACCATGAAGGTCAGTTTTGATATCAATGAAGAGGAATTCAGGGCAAATGGCTCCCGGCTTGTAAAGCCAGGATGGAGATGGTATTACCCCTACAATGCTCCTGAAGATCGATTATTCCCTGCTTTGGAAGAAGGGGAGATACTTCCTGTTAATGATAAAGAAATGCTTGACAAGGAAACGAATCCACCGGGCAGATATGGCCAGGGAAGGCTAATAAAAATGATGGAAGACATGGCGTTGGGAACAAAAGCCACACGTCATGAGATTATAAGCAAACTTTACTCAAGAGCATACGTGCATGGCAATCCCCTCCAGCCGACCCAGACAGCGTATGCAGTGGTGGAAGGTCTGGAAAATTATGCCCCCACGATTACCAGACCAGACATGACCAGTACTCTCGAAGAGGATATGGACCGTATTGCAGAGGGTAATACACCTGAAGAAAATGTACTGCAGCAATCCAGGGACATGCTGACAGATGTCTTTAAGGAACTGGAAGATAACCGTGAAAAAATATCCGAATCCCTCAGGGAAGGGTTGAGAAAAGACAAGATCATCGGCAAATGCCCGGATTGTGGTTGTGACCTGATCGTACGTCGCTCACGCCGGGGTTCAAGATTTATTGGATGCGAGGGATACCCTGACTGCACATTCTCCCTGCCCCTCCCAAAAAGCGGACATATCCTTGTTACCGATAAAACCTGTGATAAACACAGCCTGTACCACATAAAAGTAAAGGGGCAGAAGAAAAGAGCATGGGATCTGGGGTGTCCCTATTGTAACTACCTTGAATGGAAAGAAGAACAAAAAAAAGAAAAGGCTGCTACTCCGCGACCGGAAAAGATCAGTGATATTCCGGGTATCGGGAAAGTTACCCAGGAAAAGCTAAATTCTGCAGGTATTTCAACTGTCGATGAACTTGAAAATTCAGATGCAAATGAAATTTCAAAAACTACAAACATACCTCTGGGTAAAATTATCCGATGGCAGGAAGCAGTTGCATATTAAGGGGGAGAAAACTATGCGTATTGATTTTAAAGGGGGTTGCAGGGAGGTAGGACGATCTGCAATTCTGGTGAATGAAGAGATCCTGATAGATTACGGCATCAAGCCGGGAGACCTACCGGACTATCCTGTAGATGGCATTTTCCCGAAAAGCATTTTTGTCTCCCACGGCCATCTTGATCATTGTGGAGCGGTTCCCAACCTCATGGACCTGAGCCCTGAGGTGTACATGACACATATGACCTCCAGATTTACTGAAGTCCTGGGCAAAGACACCCTCAAAATATCAGAAAGAAGGGGATTACCCGAACCTTATGATGAAGGAGATTTGCAGAAACTTTCCCAGATTACAAGACGAAAACATTTTGGAGAAGAAGTCAGGACAAACGACTATCTTGCCAGGATTTACAGTGCTGGGCACATACCGGGTGCATCATCGATATACCTCGAGGATAAAAAAGGGGAAAGTCTGCTTTATACCGGTGATATAAGTACCAGTGATTCGAGACTTGTATCAAAAGCTGACACAATGCCTGATGCGGATATATTGATTACAGAGAGCACATACTTCGGAGAAGACCACCCACCCCGCCAGGAAACCGAGAAAGCATTTATTGATTCTATTATCGATACAATTGATATCGGCGGCACGGTCATTATCCCTGCTTTTGCCATTGGGCGGACACAGGAGATTATGATGTTACTCCATTCGGAAAAGATTCCCTGTTTTGTGGATGGCATGGGAGTGGCAATGACAGATGAGATGCTGAATCATCCAGAATATCTAAAAGATCCAAAAAAACTGGAACAGGCATTTGGTTTTGCTACTATTGTAAAAGGAAATAAGAGAAATAAAATTCCTCTGGAAGGTTCGGTCATAGTAACAACTGCGGGAATGCTTAATGGCGGTCCTGTACTCTATTATCTTGATAAGAAAGCTGACGACCCGAAAACAAAAGTAATGCTTACAGGATACCAGGTCGAAGGAACAAATGGCAGACTTGCTCTTGACAGTGGTTTCCTTGAAATTAATGACCGAATACAACATCTCAGGTGCAAACTGGAGCAATACGATTTTTCGGCCCATTGCGGGGATAAAGAGTTAAAAGGACTTGTAAGGGACTTTTGTGACAGGGGAACTGAAACTGTGTACACAATGCATGGAGATGATGCGGAAGGGTTCGCACAATGGATAATGGATGAAATCGGTGTTGAGGCTTATGCCCCTGCAACCGGTGAAACCCTTATGACCCGTTGAAACCATTCCTGACTGCCCTGAGGTCATCCAGAGTATTAATATTTTGGAGGCAGGCAAGGGATGGATCTATTTTTTCTATTTCCGCTATATCCACTTCAACCATATCATTCATTTCAAATACTGGTGACAGAATGAAATACCTGTTATCCCGTATCGATTTTTCAATAAGGGGAATCAGCAGGCAAGCCCGGAAAACTGCACAAAGGGGCTCGTAACTTCCGTTTTTTCTTTTTATGAGAGCACAATCGTGGCCTTTGGACTTTGAGAAGAGCAACTCAACTATTTTCGGTTCAGGAAAGGGCATATCACAGGCTGTGACAAAAATATATTCATGGGAGGCAGCTTTCAATCCTGCCAGCATGCCTGAAAGGGGGCCGACATCTTCATATTTGTCAAAAGTCGTCGGCAATTCCCCAGTAAGTGGAGCAAGCAAATTATATTGGTGCTTATCCCGCAGGGATATTATTACTTCATCTACAAGCGGCTCGAGTGTATTGATTATCCGGCAGATTACAGGCGTCCCTTCAATCTCTATCAGGGCCTTTTCTTTATAACCAAAACGCTTTCCTTTTCCTCCTGCAAGTATCAGGGCCGCACGTGACATAGTGCCAACAATCCCGGCATTGAATATTACACTTTCGCGCAATATCCGAAACAATTAAAGACCAGTATTATCAATCCGTTATACATGGAACAAAATCCGGAAAAAAAAGTAGTAGCAGAAATGGCGAGGATCGTATTAGCAGCAGCCAGAACTGCCCCTAAGGGCAAGGGAATTGATGATATAGTAACTGCCCTGGCCGATAGAAAAGACATGGAAGATATCGCAACCGAAATGGAAAAGATCGCTGATGAAAAGGGTGATGGATTCCAGTTCCTGAAAAGGGATGCAGCAAATGTCAGACAGGCAGATGCCTTTATAGCTATAGGAATCAAACATGCCGAGCCTCTTAAATTGAACTGTGCTGCCTGCGGTTTTGCAACATGTGCAGATATGAAAGAGCAAAAAAGGATAGAAGGAGATTACGCGGGTCCTAACTGTGCTTTCAAGAACATAGACCTGGGTATTGCTATTGGATCTGCTGTGGCCAAAGCTAAGGACCTGTGTATAGATAACCGCATAATGTACTCGGCAGGAAGCGCTGCACGTTCTCTGGGCTTGATTGAAGCAGATGTCGTTCTGGGCATTCCATTAAGCGTTTCAGGTAAGAACCCTTTCTTTGACAGGAAATGGCCCTGAATATCAGGTTATACCGCGACGACGCTCACTGCGATACTCGTCCACAAGGGATTTTAATTTCTCTTCCTCTTTTTCCTTTTTCCAGTGATCAGCTTTGCCAAACCAGTTTTCAATTGCAATTTTCAAAACATCAGGAGACACAACCGCAAAATCACCCTCTTTTTGTATATCCAGATTTTCAAGTACAGGAATACTTTTTTCAAAAAATACCTCTTTTGCCGCATAAGATATTCCTGCAGGCACGATCAGCGCTTTTGGTGAATAATCTGCAAGCAAAGAAGCAGTTGAAGCACTGCCCCCACTGGGATCCTGGAAATAAACGACATCACCTTTTTTTAGGCCATATACATCTGCTACATTCAAAATGGCTTCACGACTAAAGGAGGAAATGACCTTTACAGGAATGCCTTCTCCCCTGATTTCCATCTTTTTTATACTTTTAAGACGTTTTACCTGAGCCTTAGAATCATGTAGCCTCTTATTCAGACGTTTGATATCCTTTTTAAGATTATCAATTTTCTTATTACGAATTGAAATCTCTTTTTCCTTCTGTAACTTAAGGTGTTCAGTTTCACGCATTTGCCGAATTTTTGATTCAAGATTGGATATTGTACTATCCCTTGACCTGCGTTGATCAATGAGCTCTTTCACATATTCCTGTAATTCAGCAATCTCCAAATCCCTGCGTTTGAGTTTCTCTGTCATTTTTCGATAGGTTTCATCATCAATACCTTCAGAAAAAGAGCCAGAACTTTCTGCTACACTTTTTTGGGCCTTAGTTGCTTGATTCTGTTCTTTCAAAGAATTAATAGCCTCTTCTATGGATGAACCTTTGATGACTTCGACTTTTATCTTATCGATATCCATGTAAGGAGGAGCCTTGCTTTCAATCTTCAGGAAAAGCTGCCTGTATTTTTTGTAAGCTGATATGGCAGCGGAAAGAGAATCCCTTTCATGGTCATTGGAGTAACCATGAGGTTTTGCCAGTTCAATCTTCTCTTCCGATGGGATGGGGCCACCGGGGGAATAACTGACAGCACTGAAACTGCGTCTGATTTTTTCCACTGCTGCAGGCATCGGGTATACATCGGTTGCAACTATTGCTGGTTTGCCGTATTCAGAAATAAGTTTCACCACTTCATCATGGGAAATACCCCGATAACTGACGCAATGCAGAACATCACCTTCAAGGGAAAGTATGGAGAGGCCAACAGTCGTGCCCGGGTCAACACCCACAATAGTAGCCTTACGTTCCTTGCTTTTCAAAGGTATGTACTGTATCTTATCCCTCACAAGGCTCCGGACATTTACCTGCACATCCGAACCGGATGAGGAATGGATGGGTACATCGCACTTGCGTGCATTAACGGTAAATTCACACCTAACATAACCTCCAAAACCCTTGACGGCTTTGCTTGTAAAATTGAAGTTGCGCTCCTTTGCCGCCCCTTTAAGTATCGACTCGATCTCACGGCTTTTTACTTTCACAGCTCCGTGAACCTTACGTCGGTAACGATTCTGGCTCCACCCTCCCCTGCCAAGAGAGCGTGCCCTGCTAACCTTTATCTTTGTTTTATCCTCAAAAAGGGATACTTCCACTCCTACACCCATTTCAGCCAGTCTTGCACATGCTTCTGCTTCATCGCCGGGATCACGGGGATTTATTGAAATATCATACTTATGGGCAAGAAAGGGCAGGGAAACCTGCTTCAAGCCACCTGTGACCTGTACGAGTTTTACACCCGAAGGGAGTTTTTCCAGGAAATGAATCAGTTCCTTCTTATCTTTTGCCAGTTCATAGATATTGTCTACAGCTATTATCATTGGACGATCATCTTTTATCATCCTGAAAATACGATGCATTTTCAGCATCGAATGCCTGTAAACTGAACCATCTTTCAGGATAGCAACTGCATAACGTGGAACCTGACCGGAACGTGGCGACCCCCTGGCAACGTCTATACCATAAATGGCATTTGATGTCATTACCTGTATTTTTGTTTGTATTAATCTTTAATATTATCGGTACAGGATACTATATGCCCGTATAATGCGTCGACATCCTTTTTTAGGTTATATTTTTTCTTGAAATGAGCAGCTATGTTCGAAATATCACGCCTTAGGAGCTCCTCTGCATGAGGATGAGAAGGAGTTACATACTGCGGCCAATCGATAATCTGCACACCTTCGGGATTGACAAAAACATTGTACTCACTCAGGTCGGCATGAATTACATTATTGCAATAGATTTTTTTGACCTGCTCCATTATCATGTCAAAAAATATATCGGGATCTTCCAGGCGGACCTTGAACAAAAGTTCTCCTTTGGCAGGTTCCATTACGATAGCATGCCTGTTACCGTCAATAGGTTTGGGAATGCTAATATCAGGATACAGACGGGAAATTATTTCGTACTCACGTCCGGCTGCAAGACGGGCGGCATATATCCAGGAAAAGTGTTCTCTATTAACCAGGTGCCCACGCAACCTTTTAACATCCTTGAAACTGGTGCGCCCTTCCCTGTGGAATTTGACGATCACTGTTTCAGGATCACCTATGGGCAATTCAGGTTCTTTCATACCCTCATGAACGACCGATTCCTTACCCACACCGATTTCATCGCCAAGTGCACAGATACTACCCCGTTTTACCAGTGCATTGATAGCCAGAGCATCATAACCATTGAAATACAGCCTGTAGCCTTCATAGGGTCTTGTTGTTGCCAAGACAAGCTCTTTTTCAATCAATTCACCTAACAGATAGGCCAGATTCTGGTGGTCGATACGTGTATATTTCACAAGTTCATCAAAAGGCACCCATTCATGGTCCTGCATGCCTACTTCAATACCTGTAAGAATACGAAAGTCCCTGGAGGTTATATCAGGAAATAGCTTGAGTACATCGGCAATCATTGTATCACAAAATAAAAAAAGAATAATTAAGTGTGCCTTTTTTTGGCTTCTTCCACTTCATCTATTATATCGGGGTATTCCCGGAAAACAGAAAGTATATCCAGAGCTGCTACAAGATCCACAACCCCTATTGCACCGACGATTTCTCCGTCCGGGGTCTTTATGGGTGTCACTGCAACCGCCTTTCCTTTATATACACCTTCTTTGGGGACTGTACGGATGGTAATCTTGTCCTCCAGGACTTTTTCAAGTATAGGCCCTGTATAATCCCAATCTACAACTTCCCCTCTTTCCATTCGGATACCCTTACCATTTACACTGCGAATGGTAGTCGGAATACCCAGAAGAGAATGAACCGCAGATGCAATTGGCTCCAGGTCCTCTGCAGTAGAGTCTTTACATATTTTCAAGCATATCATAATTCCACCTTACATACTAATAGATTTCAAAAAATATAATACTTATCGAAAAGCAAAGAAAAAACCTCCTTAGATGCCTTCGATGTACTTAAAAGCAGAATAAGCCGCAATGGCGCCGTCCGAGGTTGCGGTGATTACCTGGTAAAGGGGAGATTGTCTGCAATCACCGGCGGCAAATATGCCTCTGACAGATGTTGCCATCGATTCATCAGTGATTATGAAATCTTTATCGTTCTTTTTCACATTAACAAAATCGGTGTTGGGATTAAAGCCTATATAGATAAAAACACCTTTTACAGGAAGTTTTTTTGTCTCTTCAGTAATTACATCATGTATTTGCAGGGATTCAACAACATCTTTGCCTTCTATTGCATCCACAACACTATCCCATACAAATTCAATATTTGGACGGTCAAATGCCCTGTCCTGAAGGATCTGGGATGCTCTCAATTTATCGCGGCGATGAACGACGTACACCTTTGAAGCAATATCGGAAAGGAATATAGCATCTGTAACAGCCGATTCCCCGCCACCAATCACTGCTACTTCTTTGCCGGAGAAAAAGGGACCGTCACAGGTAGCACAGTAAGAAACACCTCTGCCCAGGAAATCCTTTTCACCCGGTACATCCAGTTCCCCCGGAGAAGAACCTGTTGCAACAATGAGTGATTTACTTTGTAGTTCTTCCTCACTGGAAGAAACAATAAAGTGATCACCTTCTTCAGTCACGGAGTTGAGTTCCATTTCTTTAAATTTGACCCCGGCTTGTTCTGCATGGTCAAGGAATTTTTCCATCAGTTCCATTCCACCGATCGAGGGAAAACCTGTATAGTTCTCGACCGTTTTTGCATTACTTATCAGGCCACTCATGCTGTCCTTATCAACAAGCAGAGTATCCAGTCCGTATCTGACTGCATATATTGCAGCAGTAACTCCTGCGGGTCCTGCACCCAAAATTATTAAGTCATACATCAGTATCCCGACGTTTAAAGATTACTTGATGCTTTCAAGAGCTTCATCTTTGGAAGGAATACCTATAAAAGCTACCTCTCCATCGATCACAGTAGTTGGCACAGCCATCACAGAATATTCCTGAGCTGTTTTTTGCCCCTCTTCAGATTCTACATCGACCTCTTCATATTCAAAATCATGTTCCTCTTTGAGGTCTCTCCAGATCTTTTCAGCCTTAGGACAATTGTGGCACCAGCTTGCATATAAAAGAATCACTTTTGACATATAATCCCCCTTAATTTATTCACTAATTAAGGTTGATTTCAGAATATATCAATTTAATTGAGGGTTGGGTAGTACAGGAGAGAAAAAAGAGAAAAAGAAAGATTGGTCAATTAACCCTTATTAGGGATAAAGGGACAATCTTTTATCGACACCGTAGGAACTTGGTGTTACAAACGACATCTGCTGTGGTGTACCGGATTCAGGGGTAAATGTTAGTTGTACATCTGTCCTTGGGTCAAGTACAAGATTAGAAGTGCTAACATTTTGAGAATCAATAATTTTATCCCCCTCATTGGTAGTTGATATATAGAGCCTGATTAGATCCCCTTTGTTCATAACAGGATTGGTTGAATTATCAAATGAATCATCTTCATCTCTTATTTCCTCTGCCCTGAAAGAACTATCCGACAAATTGGCACTATCATTATAAGTCAGAGTGTTTGTAGTATCACCATCACTTATGGATATTACCATTTGTTCAAGATCCATTGCCGAGCCACCTGCGCTAACAGACACCTGAACTTCAAGAAGATCAATATTATCTGAAAGATCAGTAGTATCGTCCCTTATACCTTCAGCTGCAAGAACCTTCATGTTGGAAGATACTTCAGAGGTTGCTTCTTCTCCTGTAGCCTGTGCTTTCTGTTGCAGGACACCCGAGGTCTGGATAAGAACTGCTGCTGCGATTGCAGCGACAAGTACCATTGCAATGAATATAATGAGTGTACCTATACCCACCTGAGCACTGGTATCTCTTTTGAGCATGCTTGTTCTGTTTGCTTTCATGTAATGCCTCCTATTTGGAAATATGCCGTGAACTTCAGATTATTCAGATATTGGGGGACACGGCTTATACTCATAATAATGAGTATCATTCAAACCTATAAATATTATTCGGTTGGAAATATCAAACACCAAACTTCAAACAGTATATGAACCCAACATATATATAATATTTGTATAAAAATATATAACTACATTAATTCAGGCATAGGATATATTAAGTAATTACAACCAGATTACATACCATCCGGAGGAATGAAAATATTTTCTTTAACCTTCTTTAACATAATAATATGCCTGTGCATAACAATGGCAGTTATCGGATTTAGCTGGGAGCTATATACCAGAAGAATGGATCAATCAAAAAACAGCAATCCTGCACTTGTTGCTTTCATCATATTCTGGTTACAAGTAGGTCTGATCTACCTGACAACCTCCCTGCACATGATTGCAAATTACACTAATTGGCATTCAATGGACCTTCTACTATACAAAGTGTCACTGGTCCCCTTTGCATTCCTCACAGTGCCTGTCGTCTTTTTTGTTATATATATTATGATAGGTAACAAACTTGCAAGTGGATCGTTTTCCGCAATATTCTTCCTGGTAGGCGGGTTCTATCTCAACATATTCAACAATAATGTGACAAATATACCGGCCCATACCGAATGGGCAAGTATTTTCATTCAGGAAGGAGGAATAGCACCTTATGTATACATCTTCGGTATTTTTGTAATACCCACTGCAATGATCCTTGGAGTGATGTTTTTGCTTTTGATCAGAAAATTACCGAAACGACGCAAGTACAACATCACAACCTCTTTACTTGCGACCTCGTTTGTAATTGATTGTATCCTTGTGGATATGTTTACCACCAGTATCAGCATGCATGCAGGGCTACGTATCTTTATACTCACCGGAATCGTACTCTGTTATCTGGCATATTTCCCACCTCTGGCTGTAAAGGACAGGCTGGGAATAAACGAAATTGAAATAGAAGAAAGCCCCACCAGCAAACTGGACATTTAAAGAGAGGATTTGAATGTCTGGAAGAATAGATATAAAAACAGAAAAAGCTGTGGCCGAATTTTACCAGTCACTCGGGATAATCAATGGACCGGGAGACATACAATACAGAATCATTATCAAAGTACTGGAAATGAATGAAGGGGAAGTTGTCGAATTCTCGGATATCAGGAAATACACAGACCTTATTGCAGACAGGGGAAGTATAGGCAGCAAGATGAAAACGGTAATCCTGCTTTCAGGACTTGCAAATAAGGTTAAACGTGGCGGATACACAATCACTGAAAAAGGGATGATAGCAGCTGATTATCTCCATAATAGCACGGAATTCTATTTCAAAGCAAAGAAGACACTGGCAATGATAGATCGTATGCCCTGACAATAAATTTAAATCCTATAACATCAATGTACATACAAATACATTGAAGTACATAGGTGTTCAGATGCATCCGAAGATCGAACAAATAATCCAAAAATCAAAAGAAAGGGCAGACGCACTTTCTGAAAGTAACACACACACCAGATGTAATGATAGAAGGGATATTTTCGAATCTATCGGGCTTGCCTGTAAAAGAGGATATATACCCATAATTGCCGAAGTAAAACCTGCTTCACCAACAGGAAAATTTGCTGATGTAAACCCGGAAATGGCCTCACAAATTGCTCGTGACATGGAAAATGCGGGAGCTGTAGCCTTATCTGTTCTTACGGAACCCTGTTACTTTGAGGGAAGTATAGAAAACCTTGAAAATGCAAGGAAACATACTTCCATACCAGTTTTGCGCAAAGATTTTATTGTGGACAAAAATCAAATGTATGAAGCCAACAGTGATGTCATATTGTTGATTGCAGGGGTACTGGGTAAAAGGCTACCGGAATTCATAGAAATCGCTCGAAGAAGGAACATTGAGCCTCTTGTAGAAGTGCACAATGAAAAAGAGATTGAATATGTACTTGAATGTGACACAAACCTTATAGGGATAAATAACCGCAGTTTTGAAACACTTGAAATCAATCTGGAAACAGCTGAAAAACTCATTCCCATTGTGAAAGAACATGACCGCAAATACAACCAGAAACACCTGATAATAGGTGAAAGCGGAGTCAAGGGTACCGATGATGCGATAAGGATGATCAATGCAGGTGCTGATGCGTTGCTTGTTGGAACCTACCTGATGGAAGGCAACCTTGAAGAAAAAATGAAACAACTCATTGAAGCGAATAAGAATCAGGAGATAGTATGAACCATTATTACGGAGACTACGGTGGACAATACGTACCGGAAATATTGATGCCGCCACTTCAAGAGCTTGAAGAAGCGTATGAACAATACAAGGCAGACCCAGAGTTTACCTCCCAGCTTAATGACTACCTTGAAAATTATGCCGGAAGAAGTACACCCCTATATTATGCAAAGAACATGAGTAGGAAATATGGTCTAAAAATCTACCTCAAAAGGGAAGACCTGGTACATGGAGGAGCACACAAACTCAACAATACCCTGGGACAGGCCCTTCTTGCAAAATTTATGGGCAAAAAAAGGTTAATTGCAGAGACCGGAGCCGGTCAGCACGGCACCGCAACTGCCATGGTAGGAGCAAAACTGGGTTTTGAAACCATGGTATACATGGGATCAAAAGATGTAAAGAGACAGCTCCCAAATGTCTACCGTATGAAACTGATGGGTACCGAGGTAGTATCAGTTGACACCGGTTCAAAGACAATGAAAGATGCAATAAATGAAGCATTGAGGGACTGGGTAACAAATGTCGGGGATACACACTACCTCATTGGATCGGTAGTCGGACCATACCCGTTCCCGAAGATTGTGAGGGATTTCCAGAGCGTTATCGGCAGGGAAGTAAAGGAGCAGGTCATGAAAGTGGAAGGAAGATATCCGGATTCTATCGTGGCCTGTGCAGGCGGCGGAAGTAATGCAATGGGTATTTTTTATCCCTTCCTGGATGATGAAGTGAATCTCTTTGCAGTAGAAGCAGGGGGCGAAAAGCTCAGGGAAGACGATAAAATCGCCTATCATTCTGCATCCCTGGCAACAGGTGAGGAAGGTATCCTGCATGGTGCAAGAACAAAGGTCCTGCAAAACAGGGACGGACAGATACTGGAATCCACATCAGTAGCAGCCGGCCTGGATTATGCAGGTGTGGGACCCGAACTTGCCCGACTCTCAGAAACAGGGAGGGTGAAACCCTGTTACATAACTGATATGGAAGCCCTTGAGGCATTCCATGAACTTAGCAGGTTAGAAGGAATAATCCCTGCACTGGAATCTTCACATGCCATTGCATATGTAATGAAAATGGCAGATAGTGGCATACTGGGTGATACAGTCGTCATCAATCTCTCCGGAAGGGGCGATAAGGATCTCCAGACTATTATGGATATGGAGGATTGAATATGCGCATCAGTCAAAAATTTGAAGAACTTAAGGACAAAAATGAAAAAGCACTGATAGCCTATGTCTGTGCAGGGGACCCCGATCCGGACACCACACCTTCTATTGTAAATGCGCTTGTTGAAGCCGGCGCGGATATAATAGAACTGGGTCTGCCTTTCTCCGATCCTGTAGCAGACGGGCCAACCATACAGGCCGCAACCTGTCGTGCCATTGAGGCCGGCATGAACACAGAGCGCTATTTTGAGTTGATAAAAGGCCTGGAGGTAAATGTTCCCCTCATCTGTATGACCTATTACAACCTCATATATCGCCAGGGTAGCGAAAATTTCGTAAAGAAGTGTGTTGACGCGGGAATTTCGGGATTGATAATACCCGATCTGCCATTGCATGAAGCAGATGAACTGATAGAAATCTGCAAAGAGAAGGGAATTGATAATATATTCCTTGTCGCACCAAATACCAGCGATCAAAGACTGGATGCAATTGGCAGCAAAAGTTCGGGTTTTATTTATGTTGTATCCAAACTCGGAGTTACCGGAGAAGGAGAAAACATCTCTTCCAATGTAGCAGGCCTTCTGGATAAAATCAATTCAAACCTCCCAAAAGCCGTAGGTTTTGGAATATCAAACAGAAAACATGTAGAAGAAATGGTCGCTGCAGGAGCTGATGCTGTGATCGTGGGTTCTGCCCTTGTAAATATAATAGCCAGCGGAGACAATATAATTCCCCGCTTAAAAGAAATAACAAAGGATTTGAAAGAAGGGTGCAGATAAGATTTTAACTGAAAATCTGGTCAACAAACCAGTGAGGATCGAATTTTTTCAGGTCCTCATATTCCTGGCCCAGTCCGAGGAAAACAATGGGTTTACCTGTTATGTATGCAATGGAAATTGCAGCCCCGCCTTTTGAATCGGCATCTGTTTTAGTAAGAATGGAACCATCAACTGGCACTGCTTCATTGAACTGTTCAGCCCTTTCGACAGCATCATTGCCTGCAACCGCCTCGTCTACAAAAAGCACGAGATCCGGAGCACTTACACGGCATATCTTCTGGAGCTGTGCCATCAGATTTACATTGGTATGCATCCTGCCGGCAGTATCAGACAAAACCACATCACTATCATGGGCTTTTGCATACTGTACGGCATCATAAACAACAGCTGCAGGGTCGCCCCCTTCCTGATGTTTAATCAGTTTTACGCCGATGCGCTCAGCATGTACCGCAATCTGGTCAATCGCCCCTGCACGGAATGTATCCCCTGCTGCAATTACAACAGATTTATTCATACTTTTAAGACGATGAGCAATCTTGGCAATCGAAGTCGTCTTACCTGTTCCGTTAATACCAACAAAAACAATATTTACAGGTTTCTCATGACTATCAATGAATTCATCAAAATCGAATACATTAGCAGACATGACATCATTAATCGACTTTTTCAATGCATCTTCTACGATCTTGCTGGTGTTGCCACCTATCTTCTTACGGCTGCCTACAAGTTCTTGTTTTACATCGGTAACAATCTTTTCAGAAACCGAAATTGCAATATCACTTTCCAGAAGAGACATCTCCAATTCCCAGAGGATATCTTCGACGTCCGCTTCATCAAGGATAAACTCCCGTTCAAGGACCAAAGCTTTGGCTTTATGTGCAAACCCTGTTTTATTTTCATCCTTAGTTCCAACCGCCTCTTTTTCCTGAAAACCAATACCTTCTGCAGCTTCAGGCTCAGTAGCGGATGATTCTTCCACAGGAGTGGCTTTATCTTCAATTTTGGAACTGAAATTTTGCTTAAACCCCGAAAGTTTGTTCTTAAGCTTATTAAACAAGGTTATGCCCCATAAAAATTATTGCTGTGGCTGCTGTTGTTTTGCCATAGACTCAATGGACTGGATGCGCTGATTGACCTGTGAAAGGTTCTGGTTCATCTGTTCCAGTACCTTCTGCAAATCGTCTTTGCGCTTATTAAGAGTGATTATGGCTCCATCAACATCCTTTTCTACACTAATCCCAGCACCGACCTCAACAACAACTTTGTTGTCATTGGCTATATTTGCATTTACAAAAGAACCTGCACCTATAGGAACAAGAGTATCGGGATTTTTGGAAAATGATTGGAGATCCTCAAGGGTCGTTATTGCCCGCCCACAGTCATCAATCGACATCTGCAACATGTTTGTCTGCTGCTGTATGGTCTGGGCACGTTTCTGGAGGTCCCTGTGCTGAAGGGCCAGGTTCTGGATATTCTGCTGACCTTCTTCTGCCATATAATCATGCCTCTTCGACACTGTCTATCTTAATCAAGTAGCGCTTGATACCGTTCTTGCTTCCAAAAAGGGAATAAACTTTCTCAACTGCGTTCTTTTCATTCTGGCTTTCCACATTTTTTGTGAACTTTTCCCAGATATGACCCGCTTTGAATGTGCCTTTTACAACAAAGTCGCTCATAAAATCACCCGCATAATATGTTAAATCAATCAAACATCAATGCATCTTCAATTCTTCCAAGTTCATGACCTGTGGTTTCCGAACCTGCAACATATCCAGAAGAGTTGGCAATTACACCGGAACCTACTACCTGGGATCCGTAATTAACAGTACCTATTTCCACATTAAGTCCAAAAAGGTCCTCAAGAATGGAAACTTCTTCCTGTTTTATCATGGGATGGGCAAGCAATCCGTGATTGGTAACCACACCCGCCATCCCCACAGTTTTGATACCGGCAATCGTGCCCCGTCTGACATCAACTGAAAGAGTCTTTTCGATTATTTCAATCGCTTTGTCAGAGATATCCGGATGGACAAGAGCTGCTGAATCATTGGCAAGCACTATGTTTCCTATTGCCGATAGATTATCTGGAACCTCTGCTACTGGAAGGTCTATTTTTTTAGGAAGGGGGCTTGAGCCTTTGGGTATAAGGAATCCTGAGGAATTCCCTTTTGAAAGGGAACCCACGACTACACTACCATTTACAAGAGTGGAAACTACTTCCACATCAAGTATATCTTCCAGCATACCAGATGTCTTATCGTTCGTACCCGGAGGCACAAGGGCGAAATCCTCTGTACAGGTTGCAAATACCCCTATTACGGGATTTTCATATATGTTTAGGGTTCGGATCATAAATTATTTCGAACTTGGAATTGTATCGGCATTCAAATTATGCCAATTCTGCCTGAACCTCACCGTCTTCGAACATTGCTGCCCGTACCCGTATTGAGGAAGGTGGCTTCTCAGCTCCACGATTCCAGACCAATTCATTGATACTGCTATCAATTTTGACCTGGTTAGGAGACGCCCTCATGTGCCTGACCAGATATTTCTTTACCAGGGTCATCGCACGAGTTGTGCGTTTCCATTTTGGAGCCAGTTTTGCATCCCTGAGCGGGATGGTATAAACCTGTTCTTTTACTATATCATCTGCCATTGCCATCACCTCATTTCACTTTAAGGCTGTTCCTTCTCCAGTGCCTTCTCTTGGGATGACTGACAACCTTTCTGTTTGACTTGATAATTGCCCATGTAGGAACCCTCTGGTTCTGGACGTGGGCTTTTGCCAATCTCATTTTCTGTCCTTTCGTGTTATGGCTCACTTGTCTCACCTGATCCACGTTGCTCTCAAATTTACATTCATAAATCAATTAATGATATAAAATTTTAATTGGTAGTCTTTTCCTTAATTTTCCTCAACACTCTCGATTGAACGTGTTTGGGAAATATGGAAAGGATCTTTTCATCATCGTATTTCTGTCGAATCAGATACCTTAATTCAGTTTCATAATCCGCCTTGGAAATTCTGTCACTCAATCCTTCTTCAACTTCAAGATGCTCACAAACCATTAAATCAACCGCAGCACGGCCAAACCCTTGCAGAGGGGACGCACAATGCACCCCATACCGATCCTCAATACTGCGTAGTCTGGATAGATCCATCCTGGGCACCCGGTCATCACGTCTTATCCCATCAACGATCATATCTACACCACCACATGCTGCTATTTTTTCAAGAGCATGTGAATGAATGTGATTAATCGCATTTTTTGGGAAATTGTCTTCAACTGCCATTTCAAGGGCTTCATCCAAAACTGAACGCTCAAGTTCTACAACCGAATGATCAAAACCCAATTCATCAGCCACTTTACGTGCAATATTTCCCACATCAATGAGGGAAAAAGTGCACGTTACAAGTTCAACGTCAAAATATGGATCCAGTAAAATGGCAGATAGGGCACTATCCTTCCCGCCACTAAACATCACCCTTGCTTTCATATCCGATTACAGTCTTGTGATCTTGGGATCATGTTTTTTGGGTTGCATCCGGGTAAGCAAGGCTTTCATTTTCTCATCATCAATGGTGGATTGCAACCGGCCACTCTGAGCTAGCCCCACAATCTGGGATTCGACCTGTTCTGCCAGTTCTTTGCGAGACATTTTCAACCTTGTAAGGCGTTCCCTTGCTTCGGGTGTCGTGACCTGGCGAAGGACAGCATGAATCTTTGCTTCCCTTTCTGCCTGTGCTTGCTCCTGCTGGTATGCAGCCTGTGGATTGTTTTCTTGCTGGGAGGCTTGCTGCCTCTGCATTTCTTCAAGCCTTTTCCTGCGGATTGCTTCGAGATCATCTGCCATGGTATAAAACCCCTTTTAAAGAAGAACTGGCTTTATTAGCCAACCCGGATTATAATTACATTTAGTACTTTTGCATCTCGGGAATTTCAGAAACCAGTTCTTTCTTGATTTCATTAGCTGTATTGTCAAGCAAAGACTTTCCTGCTGGAGATGCAACCCTACCTGCCTTCTGTTTCTTTACAAAACCGGCATCTTCAAGCTGCTGAGCTATTGTACGGGCAACTGCACCGCTACCCTTTGCTTTCTTAGCAGGGGTTACACGCTTTGCTTTCTTTCCTCCGTATATGGAACGAAGTCTCTGTACACCTACCGGACCGTCAGTATATATCCTTCTGAGGACCGCAGCACAGCGAGTATACCACCAGTCATCTTCCACTGGAGGAAGTTCTCTGTGTGCACCGGTCTTCACATAGGCTGCCCATTCCGGAGGTTGGATCTTCTCATTTTCTTTAAGTTTCTCTGCTGTCTTTTTGATAATATCATTAGCAGGGACATCATATGCTGTAGTCATTCTATCCTCCTTCAAATAAAGATAGCATCAGGCATAACGTTTACGACTGACATTCACTTTGAAACGCGTCTGTATATGCACTGGAATAAGACTCTTAAATCTATCGGTTCATATATATGGTTTTTGGATCGAAAGCGTTCCAAACCTTTATTTCATGAACGTTTGTTCCCTTCCTGGTCCCACAGAGATATATTTAACCGGGATTCCCATCAATTTTTCAAGGCGTTCAACGTATTCCCGGGCTTTTTGGGGCAGGTCCTCATAACCAGCTACAGAAGTTAAATCTGTATCCCAGCCTTCCATATCTTCATAAACAGGCACACATCTTGCAAGTTTTGAAGTATCTTCCGGCGGATAACCAATCACTTTACCATCCAATTCATAGCCAACACATATTTTTACAGGGTCAAGACCTGTCAGTACATCCAATTTTGTAAGAGCTATGGAAGTATAACCATTCAGGTAGACTGACTTTTTAGCAAGAGGCATATCAAACCATCCACACCGCCTTGATCTGCCTGTAGTGGTACCAAATTCATGGCCTACATCATGCAGGTGCTGGCCTGCATCACCTTCCTGTTCAGTAGGGAGCGGACCTGCTCCCACACGTGTAATATAAGATTTAACGATGGCAAGTACTTCATTCACACGAGTCGGGCCTACACCAAGATTGGCACATGCTGAGCCCGCAATGGTACTTGAAGAAGTTACAAATTTTTGTGTACCGTGAATTACATCCAGATGACTACCCTGTGCCCCTTCGGCAAGTACATTTTTACCTTCATCCAGCGCAGTATTAATCTCATAGGAAACATCGGCAATATAAGGAGCTAGTTCCCTGCCCAGGGAAATATACCTGTCCACAAGAGAACTTTCCGTTACAATGGAAGGATCACCACCCATTGCATTAATTTCCTCTTCCTTATGGGAAGCAAGATCTGAAAGACGTTGCATAAGGCGTTTTTCATCGATCAGGTCGGAAAAATGAACTTCATCCCTTGCAATCTTATCAATATAGGCAAAACCAATACCTCTTTTCGTGGTACCGATCTTTTCCGAACGGGTAGCTTCCTTGAGACCATCAAGTTCTATGTGATAAGGCATGATTATGCTTGTCTTGCCATCAATACCCAGTTTTTCAGCAGATACTTTCACACCAGCCTCTTCAAGCATCCGTATCTCTTCTACCATAACTTCCGGATTCAGAACCGTACCCGGTCCAATGAGCACCCGGCTATCAAGAAGAAAACCAGAGGGAATTAGATGTAATTTATATATCTCATCCTTAACCTTGACAGTGTGACCTGCATTATCGCCGCCTTGAAACCTGGCAACAATGTCATAGTCACCGGCCATCAGGTCTACTACCTTGCCTTTGCCCTCATCACCGAATTGGGCACCGGTAATAATCGTGAACATGGTTGACAGGATTGCATTATATCCATAATAATGTTTTGTCTGGGAAGCCATGGCCGTAGAAAGTATACAAGGGCAGAACAAAAGCAAACCAATCCTTTTAAGAAGATTTATAATCAAAAAATTCAATCTAGGTAACACATGTATGTATATATTGCAATTGCAGCATATTTCGTGGTATTATTCCTGACATTGCGAGACATAAGAATCTATCGCCGCACTAGTTTCGAATCATATCGAAAAGGAGCTATGAAAGGAATTGCCGCATCCACAATCGTACTGTTAGGCGCTGTTATCACACCCCTAAATCCAAATATAGGACTATTATTAGTGCTGATTGGCATGTTCCTGAATAAAAAAGGTACGAGGGAAAAAGTGTTCAATGACGCAACTGCAACCGAAAGAATGATGGGTAAAACCGACCTGCAGCAGTGAACTTATAACACACTACAATATCCAAAAGTTATAAATATCTAAAGCTGGTTCAAAAAAGAAGAATTAACTATACCCTATCCAACTATATGGAGTTACCAATTATGGGAAATATTAGACAAAACAATATTAAGAACATAACCTCACGTCTGCTTACAAACCATGGAAATGTATTCACATCTAATTTCGATGATAACAAGAGCCTTGTTACGAAATACACCACAATCGAAAGTAAAGTAATCAGAAACCGTGTTGCAGGCTACGTGACAAGAAAGATCAATCACAAGAGACACGAGTGAAACCGGAGCTGGTTTTTTTATGTTTGAAGGAGTTCTACCGGCTCTTATAACCCCGTTCACAAAAGACAATACCATTGACATCAGTGGTCTTAAACAAAACATAAGATATGCTGAAGAGGGAGGCGTCAGCGGAGTTGTGGCTTGCGGAACAACAGGCGAATCCGCCACCCTTTCTACTGTTGAACACAAAAAAGTGATCAATACTGCAGTGGAATGTGCCAATGTACCGGTAATTGCGGGAACCGGATCAAACAATACAGTTGAAGCCGTAGAACTTACAAAACATGCTGCCGATGCCGGGGCCGGGGGAGCACTCATCATATCCCCATACTACAACAAGCCCAATAATGCAGGACTGGTCCGTCACTTCACTGCAGTAGCAGAAGCAGCAGACATCCCCATCATATTATACAATGTACCTTCCAGAACCGGACAGGATATCCCACTGGAAGTAATTATCGAGCTTGCCAAGATTGACAATATCGTTGCGATCAAAGAAGCAAGTGGAAGTATTCCCAAAATCTCAGAGATAATCGAAAAAACAGTGGATGAAGATTTCAGCGTTATTTCCGGGGAGGATGGACTGACCTATCCTATTGTCGCCCTGGGCGGAGTAGGAGTAATTTCCGTTGTTGCAAATGTAGTTCCAAATATAATGTCCGAAATGGTAGAAGCCGCCCTTACAGGCGACATGGCAGCTGCCAGGAAAAAACATTATGAACTTGCACCCCTAATACGCGCCCTGTTTACTGAAACCAATCCTATACCTGTTAAACGTGCAATGGAAATGATAGGCATGCCTGCGGGTCCGTTGAGAGCACCACTGGCGCCCATCATGCCGGAGAATGAAAGGATACTGGAAGAAGCATTAAGAGGAATTGGGTGTCTCAAATGATACGGGCAGGAGTAATCGGAGCCTCAGGGAAAATGGGTGGCCTGATAATACAGAACATCACCAGAAGCGAAGGTATTGAACTGTCCTCTGCATTTGACCTGAATAAGCTCGGTGAAGATGCAGGAGATGTGGCAGGTGCAGGGAACCTCGGGGTTTCAATTACCAGCGTAGAAGATCTTGGAGAAATCCTCAAAGAAAGCAAAACCGACGTCCTGATTGATTTTACCATTGCAGCAGCAACTGCTTCCAACGCACCAATCGTCGCCGCAAGTGGTGTAAACCTTATTATCGGGACTACCGGTTTTAGCGAAGAACAAAAGGAAACAATAGAAGAAAGTATCCTTAAAAACGGTGTATCAGCCGTTATTGCTCCAAATTATGCAGTTGGTGTCAATGTATTTTTCAAGATTATCGAGGAAGCGGCCAAATACCTTCCCGATTACGACATAGAAGTCATTGAAGCACACCATAACCGCAAAAAAGACGCACCAAGTGGAACTGCAATGAGGGCTGCAGAGGTTATCGGTAAAGCTGTTGGGCGTGAAGAGTACATATTTGGCCGTCAGGGCAACGCACCTCGTAAAAATGAAATTGGCATTCATGCAATCCGTGGAGGAGATATTGCCGGTGACCACACGATTCTTTTTGCCGGAGAAGGCGAAAGGATTGAAATTAAACACCAGGCACATTCTCGCGATGCATTCGCCGCAGGTGCTGTAAAAGCTGCAATATGGTTAAAAGATAAAAAATCCGGCATTTATTCCATGGAAGATATCCTGGGACTATAAATTAAAGGAGATGATCTGCAATATTTTCACAGATCACTCTTTCGCAATAGCCACAACGTAATTCGATTTTACCTTCCACGGTATCCACATCAAATTTAGATTCTATGGGTTCATTACTGTTGGAAATGCAATTTGGATTGATACATTTTACAACACCTTCTACATGCGAGGGTATGCCCACCTGATTCTTTTCCTGAACATCATAGTCCCGGATTATATTGATGGTCGCACCAGGAGAAATAAGAGAGATTTTATCCACCTCACTACTCAGAAGTTCACGCCCCTCTATCTTGACCACATCTTTTTTTCCATATGAACTGGGAGCATTAATCAGGATACTGACAATTCCCCAGGAAGTTCCGGTTATACCCAGAATCTTGAGAACGTTGAGAGCCTGACCGGCGGTAATATGGTCAATGACTGTCCCTGAACATATGGGTTGTACACGAATTTCTTTTGTCGACACGTCACTCATTCAAACACCCCATAACAAGACAAAGTAAAGCCATTCTTATTGGAACACCATAAAAAGATTGGTCGAAGTATGAAGCATGGGCCGTTTTGTCAACTTGAGGGGTGATTTCGTTTGTTCGGGGGAGAGGATGCATGATCCGCAGGTTCTTCTTCGCATTTTTCAATACTTCAGGTGTAATCTGGAGGCGATTAGCGACTTTCTGATATTCTGCCGGATCAGGAAAACGTTCTTTCTGTATCCGTGTCATATAAAGCACCTCCACATCCTGTATGGCATCTTCAATGGAACTCTCCTCTATTACCTTAATATTTTTCTTTTTCAGATCCTCGATAATCTCTGAAGGCATTGAAAGTTCCGGTGGGGACACAAGGGTTATCTCGGCACCATAAAGAGAAAGGGCATAGCAAAGCGAATGTACAGTTCTGCCATATTTGAGATCTCCTGCAAGAGCTACTTTTAAACCTTCAAGATGGCTTTCGCGCTTGATAGTGTAAAGATCGAGAAACGTCTGTGTAGGATGATGGCCGGCACCATCGCCTGCATTGAGTATCGGTACTGCAGAAAATTCAGAAGCCAGTCGTGCAGCACCTTCCATTGGGTGGCGCAGTACAATGGCATTACTGTAACCGGCTACAACCCTTATGGTATCAGCAAGGGTTTCACCCTTTGCAACAGAACTTGCATCAACCGAACCAAGACTTAGCACTTCCCCGCCAAGTCGCATCATAGCAGCCTCAAAAGACATCCTTGTACGGGTGCTGGGCTCAAAAAACAGGACACCAAGCACCTTGCCTTTTAGGAGGTCGGAACTTGACTTTGACCTGGCAATTGGTTCCATTTCTTCGGCGACCTCCAGAACATGGTCAATCATATCCCGTGTGAATTCCTTCATAGAAATGATATGCATATGCTCAAATGACATCAAAATACAGCTCCTTGTAGATTAAAACTTTAGAGATTAGTTTCATAGTAATCAACTGCAGGCGTTTTTTATTCCTATGCGATTATTTGCGGATAGCGTATAAACTTATTGCCAATTATCATATTCCTTACTATTTGATTCCGCCCGTAGACATAATGATAAGTCTTCAAGACAACATCAAAGACTAATCTGGAAAACTTTATAGTGATTCACTTCTATTCTCCAGCCTGGAGAAATCATTACCAATAATTACAAATAAAAATTAACAAGGTGATCCTATTAAAACCATAATCCAGCTTGCTCTTGATATTTTGGAAATAGATAGAGCTGTGCAGATTGCTAAAGAAGCAGTCAAGGGAGATATCGACTGGATAGAAATCGGAACTCCCCTCATAAAAAGCGAGGGCATGGACGCAATTCGTACTCTCAGGAAAAAATTTCCCGCACACACCATCGTGGCAGATATGAAAATTGCAGATACCGGAAGCCTTGAAGTTGAAATGGCTGCAAAAGCCGGTGCAGATATTGTTATGGTTATGGCAACAGCCGATGACTCAACGATTAAAGATGCACTCCTGGCCGCGCGAAAATATGGAGTTCGACTCATGGCAGACCTCATTAGCACCCCCAAACCTGTTCAAAGGGCTGTAGAATTGGACAGGATAGGTGTGGACATCATTAATATCCACATGGGAATAGACCAGCAGATGACCGGGAAAACACCGGTAGATCTTGTTTTTGAGATTGCCTCCAAAATCAGGGCTGATATTGCTGTAGCAGGTGGACTGGATGAGCAGACTGCAGCCCTGTCTGTAGAAGCAGGTGCTGATATTGTTATTGTGGGCGGCAATATAATTCGCTCTGATAATGTAACAGAAGCCTCCAAAAAGATTCGCCATAGTGTAGATAATCCACAATTAGATCAGGCACAAAAACTCGATATGGACGAAGAAATACGCAAATTGTTCATGGAAATTTCCACTCCCAATATTTCAGATGCCATGCACCGACAAGGTGCCATGAAAAACATCAAGCCCATGCTAAATGATACCAAAATGGTAGGGCCGGCTATAACGGTGCAGACATTCGAGGGCGATTGGGCCAAAACAGTGGAAGCGATAGATGAAGCAAAAGAAGGCAATGTAATAGTAATTTATAATGGAAGTTCTGATATCGCACCCTGGGGGGGACTGGCAACCCAGAGCAGCCTAAACCGTGGTATCGCAGGCGTTGTGGTCGATGGAGCGGTAAGAGATATAGAAGAGATACGCAAAATCGGACTTCCGGTATTTGCCACTTCAAATGTACCAAATGCAGGCGATCCCAAAGGGTTTGGGGAAGTTAATGCGCTGATCAACTGTGGGGGGCAAAAGGTCAAACCCGGCGATTACATCATCGGTGATGATAACGGGGTTGTTGTAGTACCTGCAGAAAGAGCATACGAGATTGCAAGGCGAGCAAAGGAAGTACAAAAAACTGAAGAAAGATTATTTGATGAAATACGTAGGGGAGGGACACTTTCCGAAATCCTTAAACTCAAAAAGTGGGAGAAGCAAAAATGATAGTGATTGCCAAGATACTGCTATGCCTGGCATTTCTCTCCTATGCCTCCTACAGGGACATAAAGGAGCGCAGGGTAGGCAACAGGGTATGGGTAATTATGCTGGCGGCCTTTTCTCCCTTTATAGTTTATGAACTTGCAAGTTCATCCAGCCCGGTTACATATCTTATGCAAATGGCTATCTCCTTTGGACTAATTTTTGTTTTTTCCTACGTCCTGTTCTATCTGGGAGCATTCGGTGGTGCAGACGCCAAATTGTTGATGGTAATGTCCATTGTGTTTCCTTTCTATCCGGCATTTACTATGGGAGGAAACTATTTCCCCACAGAAGGTATTTCGATAATGAACTTTTTTACCTTTACAGTATTTGGTAATTCAATACTCCTGACAATAATAGTGCCCCTGGGGCTTTTTATCTATAACCTGAGCCGGCCTGACGTTAAAACCACCCTCAAAAAACCTTATTTTATGTTTATAGGCTACCGGGCACCTATAGGAAAACTTGAAAACAGGCATGTAAAACTCATGCAGCAGTACGAAAAAGATGAAAATGGCAACCTTCATACCTATTTCAGGAGAAGCGGTAAGGAAATCGATAGAGAAACTCTTGAAGAACTCAGGGGCTATTCAAAGAAGGGACTTATCAACAACATGGTGTGGGTTACCCCGGGTTTACCTTTTATAGTCCCGATAACCGCCGGTTTTTTAGCAGCTGTATTTTACGGCGACCTGATCTTTAAACTCACTTTATACTTCATGGCCTGACAAACAAGCCCTCAACAAAAACTTTTGATCTCTGACAAAAAAGCATCACCGTATTTTTCAAGTTTGCATTTACCGACTCCTGTTATGGTGAGCATCTGGTTTGCAGTTTGGGGTTTGCTGGAAGCCATCTGCTTCAAACTGGTATCCGCAAAGACAATGTAGGGTGGCACATTATCCCTTTTTGCAAATTGCAACCTGAGTCTGCGCAGTTTTTCAAATAACTTCGAATATTCACAATCAACAGTAGATGACTTCGAAGAAACCTTGCTTTGCCCGGCTGGTTTTTTCTTTGAATTTGTTGCAGCAGATGATTGAGGTACAATTACATTAGCACCATCATTGAGAGTCGCACGACTTTTCTTATTTAATTTTAAGACCGGATATCTTCCACCTTTCACTTCCAGAAATCCCAGGGAAGAGAGCCGATGAGAAAGGTCTTTCCAGTAATCTTGCGGATTGTGGGAACCATTACCATGACAATGGAGTCGGTGGTGACCACATGACACAATTTTTTTAGCCTTTGAACCTGCAATTACCGATGCAACATGTGTTGCCCCGAATTTCTGGTTCAACTCCTTTATGCACTTAAAAATAATTAATGCATCTTCTGTAACATCCACCTGCTGTGGCGGGTTAAGGCAAACGTCACAATAGCCACAATCTTTTTCGGTGGATTCTCCGAAGTATTCGAGTAAGATTTTCCTTCTACAGGTGACTGTTTCACAGTAATCCATCATTAGGCGTAACTTGGAAAGGGCAATTTCACGTTCTTTTTTAGAAGACATCTGTTCAATAAAGTATTGCTGTTTATACCAATCCCCTCTCTTGAAAAAAAGGATACAATCACAGGGTTGCCCGTCCCTGCCACCCCTGCCGGTTTGCTGATAATAACTTTCCAGGTCCGCTGGCAGGTCATAATGCATGACAAAACGTACATTGGACTTATCGATGCCCATCCCAAATGCAACTGTTGCCACAACTACCCTTATAGTACCATTCAGGAACTTTTCCTGAGCACGGTGTCTCAGTTCATCTGACATCCCGGCATGATAGAATGCCGCATTGACTCCTAATTTTTTCAGTCTGCCAGCAAGTCCTTCTACGGATTTTCGTGTCTGGCAATAAATAATCCCGGAGGATTCAGGATGAGAGCGCAGGTATGATGTGATTTGTTGATCTGCATTCTCCCCTGATTTAACCTCATAATAAAGGTTGGTCCGATTAAAACTTGCTACATACTTTTCAGACCTGACCATATTGAGTTGTTTTGTTATATCACGGGCAACTGCAGGAGTCGCAGTAGCTGTAAGTGCTATTAGAGGAACATCTGGAAAACCGGAGCGCAGGGCACCTAATTTTCTGTATTCAGGTCTGAAATCATGCCCCCACTGGGATATACAATGTGCTTCATCAACGGCAAAAAGATTTACATTTGCTTTTGCAAGCAATTTAAGAGTGGACGGCATAGCCAGTCTTTCGGGGGCCACATAGAGAAGATCGAGCTTTCCCCTTATTAGAGAATCCTTAACATGGCTCATTTCAGAACTATCAAGTGTACTGTTCATGTAGGCAGCGGCAATGCCACGTGAAAGCAACCTGTCAACCTGATCTTTCATAAGGGATATCAAAGGGGACACAACGACAGTAACACCCTCCATAAGCAGGGAAGGCAACTGGTAACACAAAGATTTGCCACCGCCGGTTGGCATCAATACAAATACATCTTTTTTATCCAGCACATCCTGAATAATATTTTCCTGCAGGGGTCGAAATTTGTCATAACCAAAATAGTCGTAGAGGGTTTGCCGCATGCTACATAGATTGTGCTGAATGCATATAAAGCTGTAAATAGCGGATTGAAAGTATTAATTGCAAAAGTTGCCAACCGGAAAACATATCTATATAAATTAAAAATTGCATCGATACGATTAAGTTATACCAAATACCTAGTAAGCACAAATCATCATAAACCATATGGAGTTTCCTTTCATGGTAAAAACCGAAAAATTCATTCCAAAAGCAATCGAGAAAATTAAAGCCAAAGCGCAGGGCAAAACTATCATCGCCCTCTCGGGAGGTGTTGACAGTTCCGTATGTGCAGTCCTTGCACACCGTGCAATTGGTGATAATCTGATACCGATCTATATAGATACGGGCCTTATGAGAAAAGGTGAAACCGAAAGAATAAAGGAAATATTCGGTGACATGAATCTCCAAATAATCGATGCAAAAGATCGTTTTCTTGATAGTTTGGTGGGAATAAAGGACCCTGAAGAAAAAAGAAAAGCTGTTGGTGAGACTTTTATTCGTGTGTTTGAAGAAGAAGCGCTCGATGTTGAGGCAGAATGTCTGATCCAGGGAACCATATACCCGGATAAGATTGAATCCGATGGTGGTATCAAATCTCATCACAACGTAGGCGGACTGCCCGAACACATTAATTTTAAACACATCATAGAACCCATTGATGACCTCTACAAGGATGAAGTGAGGGAAGTCGCCCATGCGCTTGGTCTGCCAGAAGAGATATGTGAAAGAATGCCATTCCCTGGGCCGGGTCTTTCAGTCAGGATAATCGGGGAAGTTACAAGAGAAAAGGTCGATGTTGTAAGAGAAGCAAATGCGATTGTGGAAGAAGAACTGCTTGAACAGTTCTGCCCCTGGCAGACATTCGCGGCGGTCTTGGGCAAAGGGACCGGCGTAAAAGGCGACCTCAGGGTACACGGCTGGATCGTTGCAGTGCGCGCAGTCGGTTCGAGGGATGGTATGACCGCAGAAGCCCTGGAATTGCCTTGGAATACCCTCAGGAAAATCAGCTCACGCATAACCGGGGAAATCCCCACTGCAGCAAGAGTTGTCTATGACATAACACCAAAACCACCTGCTACAATCGAGTTCGAATGAATCTTAATGATAGAATACTGGAAATTAGACAGCAGCAACGCATTAAAAAGGCTCCAAACAATGAGCCTGCTGCTGTCTGGACAGGCAGAGATCTTCTTCAGGGAGAAGTAACAGATACCCTTACCCTTATTTTCAAGACCAGTGGATGCTGGTGGGGGATAAAAGGAGGGTGTACCATGTGTGGTTTTGTTTATGACAGAGCCTCCACACCCCCGTCAGCTGAAGAACTCTTGCAGCAGTACGAAAAAGCACTTGGGCGTTCTTCCGGATTGCAGGAATTCATAGTTAAAATATTCACATCCGGCAGTTTCCTGGATGAAAAGGAAATTGATGCACAAGTCAGAAAAAACCTACTGAATAAACTGGAAGCAGACAAAAGGATCAAGAAAGTAATTGTAGAAACCCGGCCTGAATTTGTAACAGAAGATACCCTTACTTCCTGCACAGAAGTGCTCCAAGACACCGGTTTTGAAGTCGCTATTGGTCTTGAGACAAGCAATGATGTGATACGCAAACGTTCGATAAACAAGGGATTTACCTATGCAGGTTTTTCCCGTGCGGCACAACTTGCTCATGAGAATGATGTTACTGTTAAGGCATACCTGCTTCTCAAACCACCATTTTTGTCAGAAACCGAAGGAATGGATGACATTATAGATACGGTAGATGATATTGCCGATCTGGTTGACACGGTATCCATAAACCTGTGCAATGTCCAGAGAGGAACTTTTGTGGAACGCCTCTGGGAAAGAAACCAATACAGACCACCCTGGCTATGGAGTATTGTCAGAATACTCACCGAGTCCAAAAAGAAGCACCCCGATCTTGTGATCACCTCCGATCCCGTCGGAGCCGGTTCAAAGCGTGGACCTCATAACTGCAGGGAATGCAGCCACATGGTTGCCGATGCAATCAGGGATTATTCCCTTACGCAGGATATCGCAATATTGGAAAATCTCAACTGTGATTGCAAGGAAGAATGGGAAAAGATACTGGAACTTGACGGGTTAACCTTTGGTTGTCCCATCAAATCCTGAAAACTTAGAATACCATAGTGCCTATCCCGCCATCTGTAAACAGTTCCAGAAGGATGGAATGGGGCACACTTCCATTTATTATATGAACCCTTTCTACACCGTTTTCCACACTTGTGGATGCACTGCGCATTTTGGGGATCATACCCCCACCAATAATTCCCTCATCAATCAGATCCTCTACCTGGGGTGCCAGTACCCGTGAAATCCTTGTGGTAGTGTCTGAAGGGTCCCTCATAAGTCCTGCCACATCAGTCATTAGAATGAGTTTCTTGGCCTGCAGGGATTTGGCAATATCTCCGGCAACCGTATCTGCATTGATATTTAGGGCATTGCCCTCATTATCCACAGCAATCGGGGAAATCACAGGTATATAGCCCTGTTCTGTAACTATATGGATCAATTCCGGATTGATTATCTCGGTCTCTCCAACCCACCCCAGGTCCACACTATGTTCAATATCCTCTATCATAATCTTCTGGGCAGGTTTTTTGCGTGCCATTATCATCTTCCCGTCTTTACCGGAAAGACCCACACCTTTTGCACCGTGCTGACCAATCAGGGACACAATTTTCGTATTGATGCTGCCTACAAGGACCATACGGGCAATTTCCACAGTCTCGTCATCTGTAATACGCAAGCCGCCTACAAATTCGGGTTTCTTGCCCATCTGCTCCATTTTTTCAGTAATTTCAGGTCCGCCGCCATGTACGATAACCGGATGTATGCCCACGAATCTGAGTAGCACAATGTCCTCAACAATTGCACTCATTATTTCGGGATCTACCATTGCGTGCCCTCCAACCTTTATAACCATAAAAGAATCATAAAAATCACGAATGTAGGGAAGGGCTTCTATCAATATATTTTCCTTCTTATAGTGGCCTTCTGACATAAAGGCTACATAGGAAAACAATGTTTTAAACCTTTTGTAAAGAAAAAATAGATAAATAAGGGGATTACCCCTATATGAGTATAATAAAAAAGGAATAGAAATAATCAGACTTGCTCAAGTTTGATTATGCCTGGTTTTTCTTTTCTTACAAAAGGTTTGTTGATTTTGTCAGGCATCCAGTCTGGTTTGTTCTTGGGAGCATCAACTTCCTGTTTCCAACCATAGAAAATATGTACTTTCTTGGTTCCCCTTTCACGGAGCATGATTTTATCAGGGTTTTTCTTGGTGCCTTTACCACGGTTTGCAACTTTAAGAGCTGCCTGCCTTGGTTGCTTTCCTGTAAATACCCCATGTTCGTTTCCTTTCTCATCCCTTAATACAAAATTTCTCGGTTCTGACTTAGACATTTGATCACCTTGTCCACCGTTACCGGTTATTGATTAATTGTAATGTTGTTATATATATAATTAACTTTTAATGTTGCCTTTTGATAATGATTTGGCCGAAAATCAACCAAAAGGGTTAATGCACAGTAGTAAACACATACAATAAATTCGTCAACAAAACATTTACATGCTATGAATAAGTTTCAATTATAGTTTTAAATTACCCCACCGATTCATTTTACATAACCCGTTTTGAGGTCATTTACATGAAACTCCCAGTATTAGACTTACCAGATGTTCAGGCAAATAAACCAAAAGTACCGATTAACCTCACCAGAGTCGGTGTAACCGACGTAAAAAAACTGGTAGAGATTAAGAGAAAAGATAAAAGGCCAATCGTTCTTATATCTACTTTTGATATTTTTGTTGATCTGCCCTCTGACAGAAAGGGAGCGAACCTTTCACGTAATTTTGAAGCTATAGACGAAGTTCTCGAAAAGGCAGTCAATATGCCTGTTTATGAGATAGAAGAACTTTGCGGCGATGTTGCACAGAACCTTCTCACAAGACATGAATATGCCACTCAGGCAGAAGTGATAATGAAAAGTGAGTATGTGATCAAACGTGAAGCACCTGTGAACAAAATGCAATGTCAGGAAGTTGTCGATATATTCGCAGAATCCATTGCAATCCGTGATGAAGAAAACAACATAGAAGTCAAGAAACTTATTGGTTCCGAAGTTGTAGGAATGACCGCATGCCCCTGTGCACAGGAAATTATGCGGGATAAGGCCATGAAAGAACTTACAGAACTTGGAGTGGATGAGAAGACCGTATCCCTATTCCTCAAAAGGATGCCGATGCCCACCCACAATCAGCGCGGCAGGGGTATAATATCTATCCAGACAAACTGTGATGTCGAAGTGTCCCTGGAAGAAATAATAAAGATTATCGAAACATCCATGAGTACAAGTGTCTTCGAATTACTAAAGCGCCAGGACGAAGCTTTTGTGGTAGAAACCGCTCACAGAAATCCAAAATTCGTCGAAGACTGTGTGAGAACAATGGCACAGAAAGTTGTAGAAAAGTTCCCCCACCTGCCCGATGATGCTGTCGTAACTATTAAGCAGATAAATGAGGAAAGCATACACAGGCATAATGCATTTGCAGAAAGGGTTGCAGATTTCAGTGACCTCAAAGATGAGATTGCAAATAGTTAAAGAAGGCAATATAAATGGAACATGTAGAAACATCTGACATCGATGGACATCCCCTTGAAAAAGGCATGGTGGCGAGATATCTCAATACCGGAACCCTGGGAGAGATTATTGATATAAAGGAAGATGATGAAGGCACATGGGCCCTGATGAATACCACAGAGCTTTACTACAGGGTCGATACGTTAAAAGTATCAGGCGAAAAAGTAGGAAAAAGGGGAGAAAAAGAATACAGTGCCAGCGATGTCAAGGATTACCTGCTCAGCCAGGAGGAGGAAACCTCTTCAGGAAACCTGGAGAATGTATATCAGTCCACTGGAGGGGGCTGATTACAATAAACCTTCTTCCTCAAGCAACGTAAGGGAGCGAATCCATTCACCCCGGGGCTCCCTTGAAGTACCTACTACAAGCCTTTTTTTATGCCCCAGTTCCTCAACCACCCCCCTTGCATCTATTCGTTCTCCTGCTAATGCCTGACCCGAATAGGTGTGCGTATATGAGAGGATATGATCGATCTCCTCATGATCAATTTTATACAATGCAGGATTATCAAAAGCAAATGTTGCATCTGTAACAGTAGCTTTTATTTGTATATGCTCAGTATCTGTACCCCTTTCCAGGGGGTGATGTATCTGGCTCCAATCTCTTGTGAAAAGGAGATCAAAATAGGTGCCATCCACCATTCCACGATTTCCTTTTCTCAATTCATGCAGAAGAAACTCATCATATGAAATTTCAGGAGAACGTTTTCTGTAAATACGTTGCCACATATTCTCATCGATTGCCTCAATACGGCAACCGGATACTTTTGCTCTGTTTATAGTATCCCGTGCTTTAAACCAGGCCGGCCCGTAAACCACAAAATCAATATCAGACATGTCATTTTGTAAACCAGGGAGGATTGAACCGGTAACTCCCTGTTTGCTCATAGGTATACCGGAATCAGAAAGAACCTTAACAATTGTTTTGATTCGTTCATCCGAGTCAACTAATTCAGGTAGCCGGTCTACAGGGCTGAGAATTTCTGAAACCCGTTCCTGTGGGATTATATGTACATCAGCTATCCAATCCGGGTGATGCTTGCGCATGTAATC
This sequence comes from Methanohalophilus halophilus, assembly GCF_001889405.1. NCBI lineage: Archaea > Methanobacteriati > Methanobacteriota > Methanomicrobia > Methanosarcinales > Methanosarcinaceae > Methanohalophilus > Methanohalophilus halophilus. Next base: position 1,442,684 of record NZ_CP017921.1, on the reverse strand, counting down.
AAAAGAATCGGTGAAATCGTATTTCCTGTACTTCTTTCCGTTTGCAAAGCGATTTCCCTCCTCATCCGGAGCATACCTTAGTATTCCCCTTATACCATCGGGGTGGAAGTAATCGACTACCGAAAATAAACAGTCTTCGTCTGTGCGTACAAAATCCCTTAATCTGGTCCTGATCATCCATAGCCTTCCTTTATTAAATGCAAGAGGGAAATCATGATTAATAAATTACAAATACCTGAGCAAGGCAATTTCATTACAATCGGGGAATTTTGGACATTTTATGCAACCGACCCATACCTTATGAGGAAGTGATGCTTTTTCAACTTTTGAAAAACCCTGTCTTTCAAAAAATTCTGGCACGTAAGTAAGGGTAAATGCTCTTTTCACGCCGATGTTTTTGCCTTCTTCGATACTGGCATCCAGTAGCATGGAGCCGATGCCCATTCCAGTGCTCCCGGGTTTAACAGCAAAAGAAAGGATTTCTGCCAGATCTTCCCATACAACCTGAAGAGCACAACAACCAATCACTTCACCATTTTCCTCATAAACATAAAAGTTCCTTATGTTTTCATACAGTTCCCCGACAGAGCGAGGTAACATAATTTCTTTTTTAGCATAGCTGTTTATGAGGTCTTTCATGGGAGTTACATCTTCAATTACAGCCTTACGAATTAGACCCGGTAACTGCTTATGGATATTAGATTCCTCCAAAATAATAGCATGAATGGTACGAATGAACAAAAAGATAAATAAAAATATCGAGTCAAAATTGTAATAACCCTGTCTGGGAGATATAAGTGACAGGGATAAATAATATAAAAATTACAATAATATCATAAAAACTATAATCACTCTTCAGAATCGATTTCTTTATACATTGAGATACCAGTACTTTTCAGGTCACCTTCAAGTAACTCAACATCTTCCATTTCAAGGAATTTAATTGCCACATCTGACAAAGTTTTCCTGTAGGATGAAGGCAATTGCAGAGCCTTTAAACCCTTACACCTGGTGATAATCTGCATAATATCCGTATTGCTCGGCCTGAAAGACAGATGTACAACTTCTTCATCTTCTTTAAGCGTTTCAATCTCATATTTGGAATTCAACATCCTTATTCTCATCAACTCACCTCTATGAATTAATCGATATTGCACAAATACATATAGTATTCTTTGTATAACAATATATAATTCGTATTTCATAGTATTTAATTACAATAGAGAATAGAAGAATTTACAAACTTGAGTATAAAAAGAAATACACAATAATGAGTTACATAATAAGAAAATGGCGGGCGTGAAGGGAGTTGAACCCCTGACTTACAGCTTAGGAGGCTGCCGCCATATCCTGGCTAGGCCACACGCCCGCTTCCGACACATCCTGAATGTAAAAACAATCATTTATACTTATTGGTAAAATCAAATCCCAGGAAATTATTTCAGTCAAATTTGCTGACATATGGTTTAATATCAAGTACAGGAGTACCATCTATAGCATCAAGACCTTCTACTTCCAGGGTTAATCCATCGACTGAAAGCAGATTTACCGTTGTTATCCCTATACCATTTGGCCGATGGGGGCTGCGGGTGGCAAATAGTCCAACCAATTTACCATCGGTTCGACGCTTTTGCTTTAATTTATAACCCTGACTTTTGTCAAACTGAAACAATATCTGGATTTTCTTAAATTCATCAACTCCATCCAAGGCTTCTGCAAAATCAGGATAGATTTCAATAAAGGAAATTGATGAATACATTTTTTCATCAAATACAGGTTCTTTAAAGGTACTTTTCACGTAACCAACAGATTCCGGATAGCATGTGTTTTTCATGTATCAATCATACCTGCTATCAAATAAAAATATAATGGAAATACTTATAGTGATTTGCCTACAGGATTAACGGTTGCTTAATCCATCAACAAAAGAGCCTTATTTGGGCAATGAGAAACACACTGACCGCAAGAATTACATTTTTGCATGTCTATTTGAACGCGTCCGCAACTATAGAAAATTGCATTCTCACCACAAACAGATATACATTTTCTACAGCCTTTGCAGCCGAATACGGCTACATGTGACCCATAAACCATGAAATGCTGTCTGACTTCATATTAGTTAACCCTGATGAGTAAAGAAAAAGTTATATACTGACATATTCATGCAAAAGCAATGGCAAATATCCAGCAAGCAGAAGCAGGCTCTTTTTACAGTTATCTTTCAACCGGTTGCAAAATGTGCCGCGATGGTGCAAAAATGGTATTATACATAACCGGTCGTTGCGGTAAGAATTGTTTTTATTGCCCGCTATCAGAAGAGAGAAAAGGCGATGCCGTATATGCCAATGAAAAGAAAGTGCAATGCGACGATGAAGTAATAGAAGAAAGCATGCGTATGCAGGCCCTGGGAACAGGAATTACGGGTGGTGAACCACTCCTTGAAGTTGAAAGAATCCTGCATTATATCCACCTACTGAAAAGTACTTTCGGACAAAAGTACCATATTCATCTCTATACTGCCTTACCAGTAGATGAAAAAATAATTAATAATCTTGTGGAAGCAGGACTGGACGAGATACGTTTTCATCCTCCTCTGGAGGAATGGGGAAATATTGAAAAAAGTAAATTTAAGACGGCAATCCTCAATTGTAAACAAGCGGGATTGGAAACAGGAATCGAAGTGCCTGCCATAGAGGGTGTTGGAAAGTTCGCTGATTTGTGTGATACCGTTGACTGCTACATCAATTTCAATGAACTGGAATTTACAGATACAAATTATGAGGAATTGCATCGCAGAGGATACCGGTTAAAGAATGATATTTCAAATGCTGTAGCAGGTTCACGAGATAGTGCATTAGAAGTCATGAAACATTTTAAAAGGGGTCATTTCTGTTCATCTGCGTATAAAGACGCTATCCAGCTAAGGAAACGTCTTATCAGGATTGCAGAAACTACCTCTCGCCCATTTGACGAAATTACCGATGATGGAACTATAATATTTGGAATAATACATACTAAAAATACTGCTAAAATACTTGAGCAATTGCAGGAATTAGAAGTTCCTGAAGAAATGTATGAACTAAAGGAAAATAATATTGAGATCGCATCTTGGATACTTGAAGATATCGCAGATGAGATCCGGGACATTAGTGATAAAATTGAAATTATTGAAAGATACCCGACATCAGACGGCCTGATTGTGGAAAGCATGCCTGTTTAAAGTGCAAAAGTGCCATTGAACTTAAAATAAAACAATATGTTTTTATGTTAAAATGAAGTATAAGGGGCAGTTCGAGCCCTAAAAGGCAGGCAAATGGGTATCCCGGATCAGAAAAATAAAAGGTCTTGCGATTGTTTCTTTTCAAGGATACATATTACAAGTTAGCATAAATATATATGCAAAAATAACATAGTTTAGATAGAGGTGTTCGTGCTGGAAACCATAGAAAACCGGGTAAGATCAAGGCTGATAAAATATCTTGGCCGGGATGACACAGGGATACGCAAAGTGGTACTTAAACTGTTCCTTGACGGCGGAAAATATACCACCAATGATATCTATAAATTCCTTCACGAAAAGGATTTTGATATCAGTTACAGGGGAGTTTCAGCTATGGTTGGACTCATGAACACACGCCTGGGAATCCTGAGTATTGATGTAACCGGCGATCACAATATCTATTTATTAAAAAATGATTACAGGGATATCGTACGTTCAGTACTAGACAATTATTAACATCACCTGTAGCTCTGATAATGATGTGGCGGATATTACCTGAACTGTTGTATAAAGGATATGAGTTTTTCCTGGAAAGAAATATCCGTAATTCAAAATTGCCACAGCATATTGCTATTATAATGGATGGAAACCGCAGATACGCCAAAAAACTGGGTAAATTCACCTCATACGGCCATACCCGGGGAGCCGATATTACTGAAAAAGTCATTGAATGGTCCTATGAAAATGGCATCAAGGAACTTACAATATATGCTTTTTCTACTGAAAATTTCAACAGGAAAAAAGACGAGAAGAAAAGCATACTAAAACTTATAGGAACCAGACTTGAAGAAATGTGTGTTGATGAAAGGACACACAAAAGACGGCTGAAAGTACGTATAATCGGAGACAGAACCCTTTTGCCCGGGGACCTCTTGCAGAGTATTGATAAAGTTGAGATGGCAACAAAGGACTATGACAGGCTAAAACTTAACATTGCAATTGCTTATGGCGGAAGACAGGATATCATACAGGCAATACGTGAAGTTGCCAGAAAGGTAAAAACAGGAGATATCGAAATGGGCGATATAACTGAAAAAACCATCTCCAGACACCTATATCCTGAAGAAAATTCAGCTGTATCAAATGTTGATCTCATAATCCGCACAGGGGGAAATGAAAGGGTATCGAATTTCCTCCCCTGGCAAGCATGTGGAAATGAATGTGCAGCCTATTTCTGCGCTCCCTACTGGCCGGATTTCAGGAAAATCGATTTCCTTCGTTCCATCCGTACATACCAGCAGAGACAGGAGGAGAGAAGCCGAACACTTTCCAACAGGGCACTGCATTTTATCCATAACATTGAGAAAAAACTGGATGTAAGAGATGTTGATACTCAACCAAAAAAAAATCCTGAAAAAAATAGCTAAAATTTATTAAAGGCCGGTATCATCAGAAACCATGACGGGAGGGCGATGGAAACCGGCCAGCCTTTTTATTGTTAATTGTTCCTAAAGTGGTCCAGTTTTTCATAGCGTTTTGTTCTCTCTATAAGACTTTTGAAGAATTCATCCATACTGATCACCTCAATAAGAAATAAGAATATAAACTATTTTAAGGACCTCCAAGCAAGGTGAAAGTAATATAGAAGATTCAAAAACAGCCACTCTTCAGACAATATTTATTTATTCTTCCAGATAGGTTATGAAAATACCTAGCGCATGGAGTTGAAAATGAAACCCGTTGACATTTATGGAAATGTATTTTACAATGAGGATTGCATTACAGGAGCTGCAACTCATATCCCCGATGAATCGGTGGATCTGATAATTACCGATCCTCCATATGGGATAAAAGGGGACAAATTACACCAGCATTACAATAGAAATGAAAAATTTGTGGTTGATGGATACGTAGAAATCCCGGAAGATAAATACGCAGATTTCAGCCTGGCCTGGATTAAAGAAGCAGAAAGAATTCTAAAACCTGGTGGCTCCATCTACATTGTTTCAGGATACACAAATCTCTACCATATCCTCCATGCCCTTTACCAGACAAATCTGGAAGAGATCAATCATATAATATGGAAATACAATTTTGGTGTTTATACAAAAGCAAAATACGTATCCTCCCATTATCATATTTTATACTACGAAAAACCCGGCAAAAGTCGCACATTTAATCTGGAATCAAGATATGGAACATGTGAAAAAACAGAAGACGGGAGATCGCTGAATTATAGGGACAGGGAAGATGTCTGGGTAATTAACAGGGAGTACAAACCCGGCAAAGTTAAAAATAAAAATGAACTGCCCCACAAACTCCTGAAAAAAATTATTCAATACAGTAGTAATGAAGGCGACCTTGTTTGTGACATGTTCCTGGGCGGATTTTCAACTGCAGCCGTTGCAATCGGTCTGAACAGGCACTGCGTTGGCTTTGAAATATCAGAAACGATGTTTAGAACAAAAACCCGGGAAATTGACCAAAGCAACGTTATTAAACCGGGATTTATGATCCCGGAATTACGCAAACCTGTCATCAAGAATATGGAAAACCAGGGTAAGGCCTGGACTTCACAAGAGACGGATTACCTGTTTACAAGATACAGGGAATTGCGCCAAAAGGGATTAAACAAAAAAGATACTATAGAGACAATTGGCGAGGAATTGGGCAGAGGTAGATGGAGCGTTGAGAAAGCAATAAAGAAAACTAGCAAAAAGGATGAAAATAGGCAACCACAATAAACCCTATCATCTGGACTTCATCAGATTCACAATTTAATTCCTGTTGTATAATTAATTGTTTTAGACGTGGTAAATACAAATGAAAACACATTATTTTTTAGCAAAAAAGAGTCCAGATTCGTACTATCTTTAAAAATATCGCTTAGAAAAAGGCTCCTGCGAACACCTTTTATGTCTATGAATTTACGCGGCAAGACAGGAATTTCCCAACCTGTAATATGTTCTATCAGCTCAAACATCGCAATGATACATGCTCTTTCATTTTCAGTAGATGTCCACTGGCATTGATACCCGGAAAGACCCATATGATAAGAACTGACCTGACCTCTTGAGGTATTCAAACCGGTTCCCTTAAGGAGAGGAAACAGCCATTCGGATAATAAATATTCAAACTTATACGTGTCAATTAATTCGAAAGAATCCAGAAATGCCGGGGACCTGAAAAAATTCATAACCCATTCATGAACATTCGATCTGAATCTGTGACGCTGTCCATTTACATAAGAGGAATCGGCAAGCCATACAAGGCTTCTGGTCTTTGTATCCATGCCAGACTCGGATTCAAACAACCAGAGAAGAAAGTGGATAGTATTTAAGGGATATTTCCTCCTGTAACTTTGGAGATAGATCCCCCTTAGAAGGTTCGGATTCAGTGAATTTGAATGACCTTCAAGGCAGTCCTGACAGCTAGATCCTATTATGTGATGTCCAATGGAGAAGATGCATGGATGATATATATCCAGATCCACAGCAATATATTTTCCTTCAAGCAACTTATTGTGGAAATCTCCCACAGTAGCTGAAAAACTTAATGTTTTATAGTCATACACACCAACTATGTCCCATCCAAATTTGGTTTTAAGGAATGAGGCACTTAGAAGAGAGTCAATATCGTTGCCAATAATCATACCCTCAATGTTCTGTGGATCATAGAATGGGTAAAAATTTCTAACAATAGTAGAAGGGACATTGCATCCACTATCCCTCAAAACAGACATTTCAATCTCCTTTTACTTCATATAAATCTAAAAATTACACTCATAAATACATTAATTCTCGATTATTGAATGTATAAAGTGAGTTCAGGCATTAATACTTTATGGATTTTATTGCATATAATAGGGACTTATGTAAAAAGGATAAAATCAGGGTTGAAGATTACAAAGTTCGGCAGGTCCACAATATCCCATATTTACACAAAAATCTGGATTTAAATCCAGACCTAACAGGAAAGTGCCCATAGAATTGTTTGATTCAATACCCATTCTGGATTTAATATAGGAATCGCTTAACCTTGAGGGTAATGCGACTATAGCCTCTGAAACGCAGGGGTTTTTCTCAACTTCAGGGAAAGGTTTTGCCTGAATTAGCATTTCAAGTTCTAAATCCGGTGATTTTAGGCGTTTGAAACTGTCATTATAGAACACTATGTTACCCATCACACAGCAATCCTTGCATTCTTCAAGTCGTGCAAGCTCCAGAGGGTCACTGATATCTTCACCCACAATTTCACCCCCGTATATGAGTTTCAGATTATTTTCTGGCCAGTCATATTCCCGGTTTGTCAGGAAAGAAACAAGAATCTGTGAACCAAGTGTCTTTTTTACCCCAGTATTATTTTTAATTCCAAGACTGCCGGAGGAATTCTTTTCATCAAAAACCTCAAGCCCAAAAATATGAGACCTGTCCGCCTGATTCAGTAAAAGAGTTTCTTCGATGCCTTTTATTGACCTTAGTGTATTCTCTATTTTACCCCAACTATTCTTTATTGAAATGAATAGATCCCCCTTTAACTAATAGAGTGATATTTAAACAACTAATTTTGTAATAACTCAATTCTATTTAACTATTATGCAAAACGCAATCCTATCAAATTCACACTAAAAGATAAATGAGAGATTTAGTTGACCTGCGGTGAATCCTATACTTATCTTTAAAATAACACAGTTCAGGAGCGCCTATATAATATCATGAGAACAAAAATCAAGAAAGGTTAATATGCAAATAATTCTAATATTTAGAAAAAATATTTGGTGCGAGGGAAGGGATTCGAACCCTCGAACTCCTACGAGACTAGGCCCTCAACCTAGCGCCTTTGGCCTGGCTGGGCAACCCTCGCACGCTGTTGTTTTTCGCCATAAACGGGCCAATACTATATATACTTTGCCCATGTAAATGGCCAACAAAATTACAATTATGAATTTTTGCTTCTGCTATTAAAGCCTATAAAAGGATAATAGGAAAAGGAATTTCCTATTACAATTCACCCAGAATTTCATCAAGGGTTGAAGCTTTCGTCCTGATTGTATTAACTGCATTTATAATTAACTCTTCTGCACTATATGAACCATCGGATTCAAGAGTGAAAATAAAAGATGTATCATTCTCACGAACCGAGATTGCATCAATACCACATACTTCTACACACTGTTTGCAGAGAGAGCAGTTCAATAGTCTATCATTCACAACTTCTGCAGATTCCTCACCAAGGGCCAATATATCGCGAGGACATGCCTCTACGCATTTTTCACAGAGATCACAACCCTCGATACTGATCACTGGCACATTTTTGTAACCACAGGCAACTCCTGCCTGCCATTTAGCGTGGTCGTGACCGTAACCCATCTTTGCAATCGCTTCAAGGACAAGTTGCTGTCCACCTTTAAGCTTAACAACAGGGATGTTGGAATCGGCAGCTTTTACTTTGGGATCTGCGGATACAAGGTCCCCTGAATAAACAGTCTTTTCCTCATCCATTGGTGCTTCCACACTCAACGTGAGGGAAACCGTGCAGGCCGGACACCCCTCTTCACAGGAACACTCTTCGTGAGGAGTAAACTCATCGAAACTTGTCACAAGAGGCACCAGGGCCAGTCTCAAAGCTACCTGTTCATCATAAAGGACTGAAGTGTTGTTGTAAATATTGACTTCATCGATTGCGAGAGTGGGGACATCGGCAAGCATAGCCCGCCTCAATCCATTCGCAAAAGCTGCATCCACATCTGACAAAATAAATCTGGCAGATCTATCAGACAGCTCAAGTATATCGATTTCCATTTTCGGGAACCTCGTGAAATTACAAACCTGTCTATATGTGTTACACTGCAATTAGACGCGCCTGCCGCCTATTGGACGGGTACCGTCATGTGGCACAGGAGTTACATCCTCGATACGTCCAATCCTGATACCTGCACGTGCGAAAGCCCTAATGGCTGCCTGTGCACCTGGACCGGGACTTCTCTGCTTGTTACCACCGGGAGCACGGACACGAATGTGTACACCTTCGACACCTTTATCCCTGAGAGTATCAGCAAGCTGGCCGGCCATCTGCATAGCAGTATAAGGAGAACTCTCATCCCTTGCAGCTTTGACTACCATCCCACCGGATGATTTCGCTATTGTTTCAGCACCGGTTATATCGGTAACTGTGATTATAGTATTGTTAAATGAACATTTGATGTGAGCAACAGCCCATATTCCATTTGCCATAATTCAAACCTCCTTCATTCCTCCACGAGGGAAGATGCAATCTGAGCGGGCCTCTCCGGGTGTGACTCGGTAGTCATAGGTGATGTCCCATAGTAATCAATCATCATCTCATCCTGTTTTGACACCAGCATACCAGGAACTGTCAACTTTTTACCACCAATTGCAATATGACCATGTGTAATAAACTGTCTTGCCTGCTTGGGAGTTCTGGCTAAACCAAGTCTGTGAACAAGGGTCTGAAGCCTTCTTTCAAGAATAGCTTCTGTGTTTAATGCCAGAATATCATCGATCTCGGCATCGCCTTTGATCATGGAATAACGAATCAATTTGGATAGAATCTGGTCTGCTTCAGTCTTTGCGTGACCGGTAAGTTCAGCTTCTGCAGAATCAGCAAGTAATCTACGGGCATCTGCCCTGTAACGTCTGAGAATACTGTGTGCCTTCCAGAGTTCTTTTTTATTCCTGAGGCCGTATTTTTTAATCAGGTCAACCTCATTTGCCATACGGGAAGCTTGCCAGGGGTGCTTCGGGGTGTCATAACTTTTTCTTTTCTTTCCGGGATAAACCATATCAAATCACCTTCATCTTGTTTTGCTGACACCTATTGTGGATCCACCGCGTCCTGCGGACTTGGTTCTCTGTCCACGTACCTTCAAACCTCTTTCATGGCGTATACCACGATATGCACGAATCTTTTTGAGGTCGTTCAAATCTTCCCTTATGGTCAGGTCAATATCCTGCCCAAGAAGATGTTTATTTTCACCTGTCAACAAATCCTTTTGCCTATTAAGCATCCAAACCGGAAGGTGGTTTTCAAATGTCTCGATAGCTTCATTAAGCCTGGCAATACCCTCATCAGAAAGATAACCAATAGTTTCTGATGGATCTACTTCTGCACTTTCTGCAATGAGTCTCGCAGTCCTTCTGCCAATCCCCTTGATACCGGTGAGTGCATAAAGGACCTTCTGCTTACCCTGCAAGTCAGTGTTCATTATACGTACAAGATGTCTTATTTCTTCGTCTGCCATTATAAACCTCCTTAAGGACACATTCTTGCGTCCCGTAGCCCTGGAACTAAGGTCCAGCACTGCCCTTTTACAGGCTGTGTAAAAACCTATGATACAGACTTACTCGGCCCACTATGACTTTCTCTTATATAATGTTAATGTCTGAAATAATATCAGGATAAATGCCAGATAGATGTTAGACATCATGTATGCCAATACCTTTCATATAAAAATAAGTTGTGATCAAAAATAGCAGATGCCTGTTTATTATAAGTGATAATTATAAATAAAAACTAAACAGACTTTTTGTATATAAGAAAGGAATCGATAGCCATGACCACCAAAAAACATACTGATACTAAATCTGAAAACTTTTGTGGCCTTTAGATATTGGAATGTCTTGACAGTTTTTACGATGTTCTGGCATATTCAGAGAATACGGATAAACTGATGAAATATATTACAGAACTCCTGACAGGCAACGGTGGTGGAAATCGATATTTTGCACGTATAACTTTTGAAGATAAAATATTTACAAATGCCAACTTCTTTGAGACTGAAATTAAACTTGAGCACACCATCAACTTTAATGGAAATACAAAAGGCAAACTGGAGTATTTCAAAAACAAATCATCAGGAGAAACGGGCTTTCTGGATGAAGAAAAAAAACTGGTGGAATTGGTGACAAAGGGTTTGAGCAAGGCTATAAAGAGCAGGAATGCGGAAGACCAACTCATCCGTTCCGAAAAAAAATTCCATACTATTTTTGACAACGCAGCTGATGCAATTTTCATCCATGACCTGGAGGGCAATTTTCTGGAGATAAATGAAATTGCCTGCAAAAGACTGGGATACACCAGGGGAGAATTACTAAACCTGACACCCATGGATATTGATAGTCAAGCAAATGCCAAAGATGTACCCGAAATGATAGAACAAATTCTGAAAAATGGCTCATTAATATTTGAAACTGTCCATCTGACCAAAAACGGCAAAAAAATTCCCACGGAGATAAGCAGCAAAGTCATTGATTATCGTGAAGAAAAAGTAATACTCAGTATTGCACGGGACATCTCCAGAAGGAAAGAAGCGGAAGAACAGATTGGAAAATTACAACACCGACTGCATAATGCAATGGGAGAAGGCAACCTTAGCTGGTGGGAAATGGACATTCCCAGTGGCAAAGTAAACTTCGATCCCGGTAAAGTTACCAGGCTGGGATATTCCATGGATGAATTTAAAGATGCGCATTATACTGATTTCACAAAACTGCTGCATCCCCAGGACAAAGGAATTGCAATGGAAGCAATGCGTTGCCATATGGAAGGAAAATGTCCTGCATATAAAGTGGACTACCGGATAAAGACAAAGAATGGCAAATGGAAATGGTATCACGACAGGGGCGCAATTACAGAAAAAGACAAACAAGGGAATCCGGTTATTGTAAGCGGTATTGTAGTGGACATCACAAAACGTAAAAATACAGAACTTGAGATGGAAAATGCAAAAATCGAAGCTGAAACTGCCAACCGCACAAAAAGTGAATTTCTTGCGACAATGAGTCATGAATTGCGCACCCCACTTAATTCCATAATCGGATTTTCGGATATACTACTGGATCAGGTTTTTGGAGAACTAAACGAAAAACAAACCAAGTATGTGGGAAATGTGCTCAAAAGTGGCAAACACTTGCTCGATCTCATTAACAGTATCCTTGACATATCAAAGGTAGAAGCAGGAAAAATGGAACTCCAGTACGAGATGTTCTATTTGGATGATGTTTTCAGGGAAGTTAAAACAATTGTCTCACCACTGGCAACCAAGAAATCCATAAACCTCCAGACTGACTCTGCCGGAAACATTCCAAAAATAAGAGCCGATAAAGGAAAAATTAAACAGATACTTTATAACCTGCTAAGTAATGCTATTAAATTTACCCCAGAAGGAGGGAACGTAATAATAATTCCTTCCACATCCGAAAACATGGTGCATGTGGCTGTAGAGGATACAGGCATAGGTATTGCTGAAAGTGATCGGGACAAATTGTTCAAACCCTTTGTCCAGCTTGATTCATCGGCAAATCGGGAATATGAAGGTACAGGGCTTGGGCTTGCACTTATAAATAAGTTCATAGAACTTCACGGCGGATCACTTGAAGTAGAAAGTGAAGAAGGAAAAGGCAGCACATTTACTTTTTCCATACCTGTTGATCCTCCGGAAAAAAACGAATTGATACCGGAAGACAAAGTTGAAAAGAAAATACCTGAACCGAAAGTGGATAAGGAAAGCCTTGTCGCTGCACCTCACAATCCTAAAGGAGACGAGCCAGTGGTAGTGGTTGCGGAAGATGATCCAAAATCAAGAGAGCTTATGCTTGCGATGCTGAGTTCGAAAGGATATCATGCAATAGGGGTGGAAAGAGGAGATCAGGTTATAAAAAAGGTCCGGGAACTCAAACCACTTGCCGTCACCCTTGATATAATGATGCCGGGCCAAGATGGCTGGACCGTACTTGATAAACTCAAAAAAGACAGCCATACACGGGATATACCTGTTATCATGATATCCGTACTGGACAAGGGCAAAATCGATAGCATGTGGACCGTGGAAGACTATTTTGTGAAACCTGTTGACAAAGCAGACCTTATCGAAACACTTGAAAGAGTCAAGAAAAATATGAAACCAGAAGAGACAACGATTCTTGTGGTGGATGATGAGGAACAAGATAGGGAACTTATCCATTCCATGCTGGATTCGGAAGGTTTTAGGATACTGGATGCTGCCGGGGGGGAAGAAGCAATAAAAATTATCCAAAAGCAGCAACCCGACATATTACTGCTTGATTTGATGATGCCAGAGTTCACTGGCCATGATGTTATTGAATATATCCAAAATATGGACCCGACTTCAAATATATCCATTATTGTCTGTACAGCACAGGAACTTACCGAGGAAAACAAAAAAATGCTTGATGATAATGTTGCCTGTATTATGCATAAAGGAATGTTCCGGCGCCAGGAACTCGTTCAACTGATCAATAATCTCAACCCTCCAGAAAATTAATTTGCCAGATTTCCAGAAAACATAAAACATAAAAAACTGAGAAGTCCAGAATATTTATTGTATTGGCATTATAATCGGTAATGCCAAATAGGATACACCAGATATCATAATAAGGTGATCGGTATGGATAATAAAAAGAAAATACTAATGGTAATCGCCCAGGAAAATTTCCGTGACGAAGAATTCCTTCAACCCAGAGAGATCTTTGAAAGTGCAGGATTTGATATAACCGTTGCAACAAACCAAAAAAAAGTTGCCAGAGGGATGCTTGGAGGTAAAGTTAAACCCGACACAACTATTTCCTCTGAAAAGGCCGATAGTTATGATGCCATCGTTATTTCAGGAGGAGGAGGTGCAAAAAAATACCTCTGGGATAATAAAGAACTGCATGAAATTGTCCAGAATGCCTACAAGCAGGAAAAATTAATCGCTGCTATCTGTATATCACCGGTAGTACTGGCAAAAGCAGGAATACTGAAGGGTAAAAAGAGCACTGTATTCAACGATCCGGAAAGTGTAAAACAGATCAAAGAGGGAGGAGCTGAATACCAGGACAAAGATGTTATCAGAGATGGTCATATAATCACTGCCAGGGACCCAGACGCTGCTCGCTCATTCGGCAAAACAGTCCTGGAATTCCTGAAAGAATAACCTACCTTCTTTTTTTTGATTATTAAAAAATAGAGAGACGCTGAGGGGGAGATTCGAACTCCCGGGGCGCAGAGCACCACCGGTTTTCAAGACCGGCGCCGTAGGCCGCTTGGCTACCTCAGCATAATGAAAAACAATCACAAGCATCTGGTGAACAGCGCTTATGATATAAAAAATTGGCGAAGATTACTCTTCACCAGAGCCATTATCTTCGCTTTCTGTTTCTGCCCCTTCTGCAGGTGCAGGGGATTCTACCGGATAAGTCTCGACAAATTTGACTTGTTCCATTCCGATGTTTTCGATTATCTCAGAAGCAATCCTGTTCTTTGACATGAGCCAGCGCTGGTTGAAACTCAGTGCAACAGGGATATTGATGATGGCAGTCTTGTCTTCAACTTCAACTTCGATTTCTGGTACTCCTGTGTAGAGGGAAAGCAAACCATTAATCTTGTCAACATCTCCTTCGAGTTTCTCATCAATGGTGTATTCATAGGTTACTTCCTTGCCTGCAAGAGGATGATTAAAGTCAACGCGTGCACGTCTTCCGATTACCTTGGTGACCACGCCACGTTTTCCTTCTATTTCTACACCCATCCCGGGAGTTGCTTTACGGTCCTCGAACTTATTCAGGGAAATGGTCTCAACCTGTTTGGGGTCATGTTCTCCAAATCCTTTTTCAGGAGGAATGACAAGTTCTCCCTTGTATCCAACATCCTTGCCAACAAAATCCTCGTCAAGTCCTTTAATGGTATGACCGGCTCCTACAACTACCACATCACCGCCATAAACTCCACGTGGATTGAATATCTGGTTTTCCTTGGCCAGTTCCTCATCGGTAGTGTCAAAAATCAGACCGCCTTCGAATTTACCAGTATATGATACTTTTATGAAATCTCCGTTCTCGATTGCCAATATAATCAACTCTGAATTTAGCTTTTAATATGATATGTTAAAGGTCTGTCCCGTATAGCCTTCTGCCTTTATATAACTTTTTGGAAACTAGACAACAGGATAATCGGGTAAACCGGCTATATGAGTCATTAATGCAAGAATACTGCAACAAAACATGCTATATATATTTACTCATTCTGATGTCAAAAATGACATACATTCAAAATAAAAATAAAATATTAATTATAATATGTATGAACTTGATTTCTATACATTAAAAATAATATTATATGTTCTCCCAAACATATATAAGTTTATATATCTTTAAAAAAGAGCATTCAATTGCAATATAATTTTGCTAATTAAGGATGGAGAAGGGATGAATATTAATGGTTACAGAAAAGTCCGTACCGGGGAACAATTTGAAGTATCTTAAACCCAGGGATAAATATAAAGGCACTAATATTTCGGCAGTTGCAACAAGCTTCGAAGAAATAATAGATAAAAGCCCCATGATTGTTTTTTTTTGGGACGGGGATCAGCGTGTCAGGACAAATTATGTATCTGAAAGAGTAACAATTTTTGGATACAGACCTGAAGATTTCCTGGAAGGGAGGATGACATATAATGAATTAATTCATCCCGAAGATCGCAGCTTTGTCCAGAATGAGTTTGATAGGTTCCGGAAAAATTCGTCAAACCAGTTTACATGTGAATATCGTGTCGTAGATTCTTCAGGCAGTATAAAATGGATTTCAGAGATTACATTCCCCTGCAGATGTGATGATAATCTGGAATACCATGGAATTTTGCTTGATGTAACAGACCGTAAAACTTCCGAGCGGACCATTCTGGAAAAGGAACGTGATATATCCATCCTATATTCAGCATCTGCTCTTGCATCAGAATCTCTTGATGTGGATGATCTCCTTGATGAAATGCTAATGGAAATGGGAGACCTTCTTGACATTACTGCCGGTGGAGTATACATAATAAATCCAGAAGAAAAAGAGGCAGTATTGCGTGCCTATATAGGTCCCGGAGGAGAATATCCTGAAAGCATTCACTATTCTGCAGTCGAAAACATGTTTGATAATTCTGCAATTTCTCCTTCCGGCCCTCTTGTTGCAGAAGATACTTTCCATTACCAGGGCCAAATGCAGCGCAAAAAGTATCTTTTATTCCGCCTCTATTCCAGGGAAAAGATAATGGGTTTTATCCAGCTTTCTATCCCCCTCAATCATGAAATCAGCGAAAAAAGCCTGCAAGTATTGGAACATGTAGGCAAGCACATAGGAATTGCAATTGAAAATGCACAACTTTTCGAGATGACCCAGCGAGCCTATGAAGACCTTAAGAATCTGGATAAGCTAAAGAGTGAATTCCTCGCAAATCTGACCCATGAACTGAAAACGCCCCTGATATCTATCAAAGGATTCAGTGACCTGCTTGATAAAGGACGACTGGGCGAATTGAACGAAGACCAGAAAAAAGCAAATCTGGCAGTTGTCCGTAATGCAGACCGTCTCAAAAGGCTGATTGACTCCCTGCTTTATATGAGTATGGAAAAAGAGGGCAAATACCAGTATCACTTCGAAGAGGTGGATGTTGGTGAAATCATAACGGATGCTATGGATAAAATGAAAGTCCACATAGAAGGGAAAGATGTCGATATAGACATTGATATTCAAAATAAATCTTCCCTTATCTATGGTGACAGGGACAGGTTAACAAACGTTTTCCTGAATATACTGGACAATGCATCAAAATTCACACAGGGATCCGGTAAAATAAAAATTACCCTGAAAGAGGAAGAAGAATACATACATATAAGGATAAAAGATAGCGGAATAGGCATACCAAAAGAAAAACTTCCGCGTATTTTTGACATGTTTTACCAAATCGATGGCTCCACAACTCGCATCTACAATGGAGTTGGCATGGGACTCTATATATGCAAAAAGGTAATCGATATTCATAACGGAAGTATATGGGCAAGGAGTATGGAAGGATTGGGTACCACAGTTCATGTGAAGTTACCCAAAACCTGAATTGATATTGTTTTTCAGGGTCTTTTTTTCATATATACCCAGAAAACACTACCCTGCCCTTCCGGATTATCTTCCACTCCAACACTGCCACCATGCAAATCTACAATTCTTTTTACTATTGCAAGACCAAGACCTGTACCCTTTATGCTTCCTTTTTGTGCCCGGTTAAACCTGTTGAATATGTATGGTTTATCATCATCAGCAATCCCAGAACCACTATCCTTAATCATTATTTTAAATGCAGCGTCGTTTTCCTGCACCCCTACATGAATTGAATTTTCCGAAGGGCTATATTTGATTGCATTTGAAAGCAGGTTGATAAAAACCTCCTTGATTATAGGATTGGCCTGTAGAGGATATGACTGTTGTAGATCGTATATTATATCCATATTTTCATTTTCAGCCAGAGGGGACATCTCTGAAATGCAGGAAGTTAGAATTTGATTCAGGTCCATCTTTTGCAATTCAAGGGTTTCAGTAGATTCAAGTTTGGATAGATAAGCTGTGTTTTCTATCATATCGATCAAGCGTTCTGTATTATCCCTGATCCTTGATAGGTAATGAATCTTTTTTTCTTCCTTTTCTTTCTTAATGAGTACATCTGTGAAACCCTTAACTATATTTGCAGGGTTTAAAAGATCATGGCGCATTATATCGGTAAAAAGGTCCTTCATCTCGTTAGATTTCTCCAATTGATCTGCATAATCTTTAAGGGCAATTTCAGCCTGTTTTCTTCGTGTAATGTCCTGTGCAGTAAAGATCACCTTTTGAGGAGAATCATTCAAACCCAGTGGCTGGGAATTGAACTGTATACAGATGTGTTTTTTATTGCATACCCAGTGCAATTCTGTGGAAAATTGTTTTTCAAGAATGTCTGGCCCTAGGTCCTTATCGAGATACTTTGAAGATCCTTCAGTGCATATAGAAAATAGAGATTTACCTACAATATTTTCTCTAGGAATGCCAGTAATTTCGGCCATACCTTTATTAAGATCAATCAATTCCAGATCATTATCAAGCACACCGATACCTATAGGAGCATTGTCATAGAGGGCAGAGACCCAGGAATTGGCAGTTTGGAGTTCAGAGGTACGTTGATCCACAAGTTCTTCCAGATGTTTGCGATAACTTTCCAGTTCCATTTCGTACTTTTTACGTTCGGTAATATCTCTTACTATGCTAAGCACAATATTATTTTCTTTATCAAGTACAGAAGAACTGATCTCAACATCAATAACTGAATCATACATATGTTTCATTTTCGATTCAAAACGTGTGGATCCTTCATTCAACGTTTTCTGGATTGCTGAGTTTGACTGTGCCACATATTTAGATTCGGGAGGATAAATATCAGCAATTTTCATAGATAACAGATCAGAATGGGAACAGCCAATTATTTTGCAGGCACTTCTATTGGCATCTATTATAGTACCCTCAGAAGAGTGGATGAAGATAGCATCGTTTGATCTGTCAAAAAGAGAACGGTAAAGATGCATTGTATTATCAAGCATCCTATAGGTTTTACCTCGTTCCTTTGCATTGAATATAGAATCAAACAATATCCTGAGGAGATCGTCACTATAAGATGGCCACTGTTTATTTTTTGTGCCAGAAACTACACCGATAAATCCTACTAACTGATTTTCGACATGCACAGGCATAATCTGAGCCGATTCAATACCCAATGTTGTCAAAAGTCCTTTCAGATTTTTTTCAGAATCTGGAATTTGCCCTATAGAATTCACAGAATAGGGCTCATTTTTCTGGAATTTCTCAATTATATTCGGGAATTGTGCAGTTGACAGTGAGCTTAATTTGTCCATTGCCAGTTCGCATTTTTCTTTTAAATGTGGCACGCAAGTGTAATGTGTTAGATGCAGATTATTTTCGCTATGGTTTAGTTCATATATAAAAATTGAATCTGCATCAAGAATTCCCATAATCTTTTCCAGAACTGGTTCTATGAGCAGATCAATATCTTCAAAAAAAGGATCGACGAACTGATTGCATGCTCTTGCAAGAAAACGAAACGCATTGGACTGTTCCTGAGAATGGATTTCCGCCTCTTTTCTCCTGTTTATTTCACTGATTATACCATTAATTCCCAAAAAATTTCCCATTCCATCGTATATTGGATCTATATGATTCTGGAACCAATGCAATTCTTTATTGTAATTCTGAATACGTATCTGTGCTTTAAGAGGCAAGGGATCCACTGATGTTATGTTTTTGAATATGCTCAACCATTCATCGCTATCATCCGGATATATATAATCTGTGAATGGCCGGGAAATCATTTGTTCAGGATGCAAGCCGTATTCTTGAATCTTGGGTGAAATATAGACAATTTTTCCTTCACTGTTGAGGGAATATGTAATTTCATTTGTACTGCCCAAAAGGAAATCGTAATCATACCGGACTTTTTTCAATTCGATCTCCTTATCAATAAATATAGACAAGATATTTGCAATAAAATCAAGTTTTTGTTTCTCATCAGAATTGAAAGGTGCGTAATTATTTTTCAATGAAAGGTTATTATAAAATAACTCAAGACATAACTCATGGTCTTCCTCATCATTTTTGGATATATTTGAAGAGGATATTTGATATTTACCCTGCTTAAAGCCAGGAGACCTATAAGAATAAGGACCAAAAGAAATCCTTGCAGATGCCTTCTCTGAATACTGAAGTATTTTAGGAAGTGCTTTTGCAAGTTCTTCCATTTTTTGGTCAAATGATATATCCTTTGCCAGGATTTCATAGAACATATCGTCAAATAATGAATTATGTACGCTTGTACCCATTAACACCATACCAACTCCCATTTGCCATATATTTCACCAAATATAATAACTCTTTGATTCACAAAAACAAAAAAGATTTACATCCAATAACCAGAAGTAATATATAGATATCCTAATATTACCAAAGCATATTAACAGAGGTAGATTCCATGGTAGAAAAATCCATAGAGGAGATAAACAGGAGAATAAATGAGGGTAATGTCAATGTTGTGACGGCTGAGGAAATGGTAGGTATAGTGGGAGAACTGGGTGCAAAAGAGGCTGCTAGGGAAGTTGATGTAGTTACCACCGGTACATTTGGAGCAATGTGTTCCTCTGGAGTGTGGCTCAATTTCGGACATCCAGAACCACCAATGAAAATGAATAAGGTTTTTTTGAATGGCGTGGAAGCCTACTCAGGCGTAGCTGCAGTAGATGCCTTTATCGGAGCAGGACAACTTTCCGAAACTGAAGGTTTCGATTATGGCGGGGCCCATGTAATTGAGGACCTGATACGCGGTAAATCCATTGATCTTCATGCCACATCTTATGGTACCGATTGTTATCCCCGAAAAACGCTTGACACTACACTCAACATATATGACCTGAACCAGGCAATTATGATCAACCCCCGTAACGGGTATCAGAAGTACAATGTTGCTACTAACGGGATAAACAGAACGATTTACACATATATGGGTTCCTTACTTCCCAACTATGGAAATGTCACCTATTCCGGCGCTGGCGTACTGTCACCATTATCCAATGATCCTGATTACCAGACAATAGGAGTTGGCACACCTATATTCCTTGGTGGGACAAAAGGACATATTATTGGAGAAGGAACACAGCACAGCCCGGAAACCAATTTTGGTACATTGATGCTTCGAGGTGACCTGAAAGATATGAGTGCCGATTATATTCGTGCGGCGAATTTCCATGAATACGGCACTTCCCTCTATGTTGGTATGGGCATACCCATCCCCATACTGAATGAACAACTTGCACAATCAACTGCCGTTACAGATAAAGATGTAGTTACAAACGTACTGGATTACGGGGTGCCAAGTAGGGACAGACCTGTTCTCAGAAAGGTCAATTATGAAGAACTACGCTCCGGTAGCATCGAAATAAACGGCAAAGATACACCCACCTCCTCCATGTCAAGTTTCAAAAAATCACGTGAGATTGCAGGGGAACTGAAAAAATGGGTCGCAACTGGAGAATTTTTTGTAAACAGCCCATCCCAGAGACTTCCTGCAAAAGCCACATGCAAACCGATGAGACAAACAACCAGAAACCCACTAGTACAGGATATTATGGCCAGGGATGTAGTAGTCATCGATGAAAACGCAACCTTCCATGAAGCAGCTAAAATGATAATGGAAAATACTTTTAGCCATTTGCCTGTTGTTTCAGAAGATGGAAAACTGTCAGGCATTGTGACTGCATGGGACATATCCAAAGCTGTTGCTGAAACAGGATGTAATTATGTGAAAGATATCATGACAAAAAAGGTTCTAACCTCCAATGCCACCGATCCCATAGATATTGCAGCACGCAATCTTGACATGAAGGAAGTATCAGCAATGCCTGTGATTGATAATGACAGATATGTAATCGGTATAATCACCAGTAATGATATCAGCAAACTGTTTGCAAGGAGGCGGTGAGAATGATGATAAAAATTAATATTTCCTCCAATGTCATAGGTGAGCCCATACTTGCAGAATCAATGATTGAAACTAGAACTGCCCTGAACATCTCGCAGGCACATTTTGATTCCACCTACGGCGAAATTATTGCCGAGGTCGAAACTGACGATTTCAAGGATATAAGGCAAGCTCTGGAATCAAAAGGTGCTAAAGTAACAGTCCTGGACCATCCGATTGTCAGGGATGAGGAAGAGTGTGTAGAATGTGGAGCCTGTATATCGGTTTGTCCTGCACATGTGTTTTCCTTTGATGAGGATTGGGGTATTGCCCAGGACATAGAAAAATGTATACAGTGTGGCACCTGTATCAATATGTGTCCCCACCATGCCCTGAGCCTTGAGAAATAATTTCCCTGCAAAGCATGAAAGAACATTACCATCTCAAGGAAACGATAGTTAGCATCCATGCAGATGATGCCAGCCATGTGGAAGCAGCTAAAGAAGCTATTGGCTTCCACAGGTCACTGCTTGAGAATTACATTCGTAGGGACCCCTATTTCCAGGTTACACTTGAACCCCATTCCTGCATGGAAGAAGCCCCTGAAGTAGCCAGAAGAATGGTAGATGCTTCAAATACAATGGGTCTTGGCCCTATGAGTGCTGTGGCCGGAACTATTGCTTCACTTGCTGTTGAAGCAATGGTGGAGGCAGGGGCAAGTTTTGCACTGGTTGACAATGGTGGAGACATAGCCTATATAACAGACCGACAGATTGTGGTAGGTATATATGCAGGAGAATCAGCCGTAAAGAATGTTGGATTCGTGCTTGAACCAGTTGACAGGGTGGTCGGTATATGTACTTCATCAGGTACTGTTGGTCCATCTATCAGTTTTGGGATGGCAGATGCTGCAGTTGTTTTTTCCGAAAATGTATCCCTTGCTGACTCTGCTGCAACCGCTCTTTCAAATGCAACCGATACTGGCAAGGAAGCGGTGGAAAAAGCATTTAAGGTTTTAGATAGGATTGAGGGTATAAGTGGTGCCCTTGTTGTTCAGGGTGAATATATTGGCATGTGGGGAAACATACCCGACCTTAGAAGAGCCAGTGTAGATTACGATTGTATCACAAAGGGTTGACATAAATAGATACCCTTATATACAACTATTTATAAATAATAAGTCAGACACACGTCAGAATATAGTCAGACAAAAAGCAGATGCTTGGCTGCTGTAAGTCGGACTTATGTCTGCCATATGTCAGACACCCGAGGCTACAGAAATGCAAAGAATAACGATCAGACTTCCGGAACAACAGTTGGAGATGATCGATTATATGGTAGCTCAGGGCGAATTCCCGTCCGCAAGCGAAGCAATACGGACGGCTGTGAGAGAATTAATTGACGATAGAGGTGAAAAGCTTCTCCGCAGATCGGAGATACTGAGTGCCATGTCGTAATTTTGAAGGCCGTTGAGTCATGAATCATCAGAGGGGATGAATGTGCAATCAATAGTGCAAGATGCATTAAAACTATCAGAACAGGAAAGAGAGTATCGCCAGAATTTTGAAGATGAAGAAGATTTTGAATTCGGACTTCCCAGGATAACCATCGTTGGTTGCGGAGGCGCCGGAAACAACACCATTAATCGTCTGTATAATATCGGTATAGAAGGTGCCGAAACTATTGCAATAAATACGGACAAACAACATCTTGATCATATCCGTGCTGACAAGAAGATCCTTGTGGGTAAAACATTAACTCGTGGACTTGGCGCAGGTGGCTTCCCGGAAGTCGGTGCCAAAGCCGCAGACCTTGCTCGCGGAACCCTTGAAGAGGTATTCAAGGAAAGTGACCTTGTTTTTGTAACTGCAGGTATGGGAGGAGGTACCGGTACCGGTGTAGCCCCTGTTGTGGCTGACATAGCAAAAGAACAGGGAGCAATTGTAGTAGGTATGGTCTCCAGCCCTTTCAGGGTAGAACGGGCCCGTGCTGTAAAAGCTGAAGAGGGAATAGAGGATTTCCGTCGTGCAGCAGATACTGTTATTGTGCTTGACAACAACAGGCTTCTCAACTATGTACCAAACCTTCCTATAGAACAGGCATTTTCAGTAATGGACCAGCTAATCGCTGAAACCGTAAAAGGTATCACTGAAACGATTACACAGCCATCTCTTATCAATCTGGACTACGCAGACATCCGTGCTATTATGGGATGCGGGGGCGTGGCCGTAATGCTTGTCGGGGAAAGTAAGAATCAGGACAAGAGTGAAGATGTAGTCAGGGCAGCTTTGAATCACCCACTTCTCGATGTCGATTATCGCGGTGCCACGGGTAGCCTTGTACATATTACCGGAGGACCGGATCTAAGCCTCAAGGAAGCTGAAGAAGTTGCAGCGTCCCTGACCTATGAATTGTCCTCAAATGCAAATGTAATCTGGGGAGCCAGAATTCGCGATGACTATGAAGGAAAGATCCGTGTAATGGCCATTATGACCGGAGTGCAGTCAGCACAGGTACTCGGACCTCAATATCAGGCCGATATTGTAGAAAAGAATACCGAATCACGTTATACCAGGGTTCCAAACGGTAGCCGTCAGGTAGTCGAACCAATGAATCGATCTTCTGACAATGGCGGTTCTATCATAGACATAATTAATTAAAATCTGGAAAGATGCCTAAAAAGCATCTTTCATAGATACTTATTTTTAATATCCAATCGATTATTCTCCCATGGAAATTCTTGTAGCTACAGGTCAGCTGGCGGAAAATACAGTTCGTCAGGCAGTTGGTTCTGAGACAAGTGTACTTCTTGTTGATACTGACATAGCTGCTTTCATTACCCCACACAGGTTAATTCATTCCTATGAAAACAATAATTTCAAACCCGGACAATTTGATATGGTCCTTGTTCCCGGTCTTGCCCCGGGGGATTTCACAGAAGTTGCAAACAGAATAGGTTGCCCTGTGTACTTAGGCCCAAAGCACGCCTATGACCTGGATTACGCAATACGTTTTGCAGGAGATGTGCAATTTTCAAATAAAGTCCCTGCATGTGAATTACTCAAAGATATACGTCAACAGGAAGCATACAAAAAATTAAGCCAGATGGAAAAAAGTGCTTTTGCTCCTTTAATGCTCAATGACACGAAAATTGGGGGCAATTCCCAAATGAAGGTCATGGGCGAAATCGTTGATGCTGGAAATATGGATTGTGGCCATCTTCAGAGTAAAGTGGCAGAATTCACCCATAAAGGTGTTGACATCATAGATCTGGGCATAGCCATAGATACACCCACTGAAAACGTCCATGAGGCCATTCTCATTGCAAGAGAAGTAACCGGACTACCAATAAGTGTGGATACACTGGACCCTGCCCATATTCGTAGTGCAATTGATGCTGGTATTGATATGGTCCTCAGCCTCAATGATACAAATATTGATGAGCTGGCAGAAGAGATCGCTACAAAGGGATGTGCTGTTGTGATTATCCCCGATAGTGGCAACAAATTTGATACATTGATGCAGAATATCAAACGAGCAAAAGATTTCGGAATAGAAAATATAATTGCAGACCCTGTGCTTGATCCAATTGGTCATGGATTTACATCTTCTGTAGAAAGGTACAGAAAATTCCGTGATACTTACCCGAATATTCCTCTTTTCTTTGGGGCCGGCAATGTTACAGAACTAATGGATGCTGATTCTATAGGTATAAATGCAACCCTGTGCGGAATAGCACATGAGGTCGGAGCAGCCATTCTTTTCACACCCGAATACAGTGATAAGACCCAGGGTTGCATTGCCGAATTAAAAACTGCCTCTTCAATGATGAAACTGGCAGAGGAAAGGCACAGTTCCCCAAAGGACCTGGGAATTGACATGTTCATGATCAAGGAAAAACGAAAGCGACCGGATATAGAAATGCCCGATGACGCAACCAATGCAAAGAGTAGTGTCAACTGGCAATTGGATCCGGCAGGGGCATTCCATATAGGAATTGCCCAAAGAAATGATGGAAAAAGGTACATAGTCGCAGAACATGCACAGGAAACTATCATCGGTAAAAATGCTGCAGAAATCCTGGACATGATAATAGATAAAGGACTTGTCACAAGTCTTGAACATGCGGGTTATCTTGGAAGGGAACTGGAAAAAGCTGAAATTGCGATTGAATTTGACAGGAGTTATGTACAGGACGATGATTTTTAACAGGTGATCTCATGAAACTCGATGCAAAAGACAAAAAGGAAATTGCTGACATTTTGGCCGGAAAATACTTTTCACAGAATGAATGGAAGTGGGTTAACCTTGCAAAGGATATGCCCAAAATCCAGAAAGCCTATGAAGAGATTAGGGAACAGTATGATTCCTACCCCTACATGAGTAAGGATTGGTATGTAGAAAATTCTTCTACGAAAAGCCTGCACATGTGCAGTCGCTGGGATGAGCTAAGGGATATGGTTGATTTTTTGAATGCTTATGCAGAACAATTTGATTTTTTGGTTGGAGCAAACCGCAAGATGCTGTGCATAAGTTCTACTGAGGAATTAAGTGACAGGCAAAAGACAGCTATTTCCCAGGCCAGGAAACTAAGGTATACTGTTTTTGTATTCACTGCAAGAGTTCCCGATGATATGGAATTCGAGCTGTCCCAGATTGGAGGCGGCATGTGATTGATGAAATAGTTTTATAAGCAATATTAAAGTAGCAATTATTCCCATGCATCCCGATGAATTATATGATGTGGTAGTTGTCGGAGCCGGCCCGGCGGGCACCACAGCTGCAATGTATGCCGCACAGAGCGGTGCATCCGTTTTACTGGTTGACAGGAAAAAAGACATTGGTGTGCCCCTCCAATGTGGTGGGTTTATGCCCCATGCCGATACCCTGCAGGAACTTGTGCCCGATGCACAACTTCCTCATACCCTGCTTGATTATCCGAAAAACTGTGTACATGCTACCAGCAATTACCAACGTTTTATTGCACCCGACGGCTACTCAAAGGGTTTTGAAGTAGAGGCCGACTCGCTTGACAGGAGGAGATTTGACAGGCACCTGGCATCCCGGGCAGCTGAGGAAGGCGCCGAGTTAATGATAGGGACCAATGTAACAGATGTTAACGGAAATACAATTGAAGTGGACGGAGTCTTTGGCCCATCGACAATCAGGGGTAAAGTCCTGATAGGTGCGGATGGTCCAAATTCTATTGTTGCAAAAGCCCATGATATGAAACGGGGAAATGATCCCATGGGAATCGGAACCGCTTTTGAATATGAACTTGCAAGCACCGGAGCGGACAGGGATGCCGTAGAGATGTATTTCGGAAAAGACTACGTCCCAGGTGGATATGCCTGGATTATTTCGCAAGGAGGAAGCACTGCAAACATCGGCGTAGGCATCCGGGAAGTCCTTTTCGAGAAGAATATGTGTGCCCGGGATTATCTGGAAAAGTTCATGTACAAACACCCCATTGCCAGCGATAAACTGCAGGATGCAAAGATACTTTCCGTGGTTTCCGGAGTAGTACCGGTAGGGGGGGCTCCCGAAAAAACTGTCTCAAACAATGCAATGCTTGCCGGGGATGCTGCAGGCCAGTTGATCGCTACCAACGGAGGAGGAATTCCCACGGCGATGATAGGGGGTAAACTGGCAGGAGAAACGGCTGTAGAATATCTTACAGGTGAATGTGAACTCTCCATTTATGAAAGGAGATGGAGGGAGCAAATGGGACTGGAGATAAAAACTGCTGTTTATATCCGGAAAATGATGGACAATCTGATGAGATCTGACAGATTGATGTCAAAGGCTATACGGACGATCTCACCACAACACATGAAAGCAATCCAGTGTGGCAAGCTTCCTGATCCTGTGAAAAAAACACTCACAAAGCTGAATTTCGGATTGGGTTAATTATGGATATTTTTGTGTATGGGACCCTGAAAAAAGGATTCCCAAATCATCATATAATCAAGGATTCTGTATTTATTGGAAAAGATACTACCGCTGATCAATATTGCATGTTTGATCTGGGTAGTTTCCCGGCTGTTGTGAACACTGGTAATCGTTGTAATATCAAGGGAGAAGTATATTGTATTGACAGTGATATGTTAAATAGTCTTGATATACTTGAAGGCAAGTTCTTCACAAGAAAAAAAGTAAAACTGGAAAGCAACAGAGAAGCCTGGATGTATTTTCTTGATACTTCTGCATGTAATACCTCTAACTTTCCTCTTATTCCCAATGGAGATTGGAATAAATGAAAACTGACAAACCCTCAATATGCTATGAGGCCCATGGTAACCTGTACCTGAACATAACCAACCAATGCAGTGCAGACTGTTATTTTTGTATTCGCAATCAGGGGGAAGGATTATACGGATATAATCTGTGGCTTAAAAAAGACCCTTCCGAAAAAGAGATAATTTCAGAACTGGAAAAACACGATCTGAAAAAGTATAAAGAGATAGTTTTCACAGGATTCGGAGAGCCGACGTCCCGTTTTGACGTGCTGCTTGCTGTCACACACTGGTTGAAAGCGAAGGGGGCATATGTAAGACTGGACACAAATGGACACGGCCAGCTTATAAATCCCGATATCAATGTGGTTGATTGTCTTGTGGATGCCGGGTTGGATGCAGTTTCAGTCAGCCTTAATGCAGAATCCGCAGAAGTTTATAACAGGATTTGTAAACCATTCTATCAAAACGCTTATAGTGCCCTGCTGGAATTTGCTGAAGAATCAAAAGAAGCAGGCCTGCATGTACGTTTCAGTGTGGTAGATGTTCCTGAAATAGATACTGAAAAATGCAGTCAGATAGCCAGGGATATGGGCGTGGATTTGCGCATAAGGGGCTAACAATACACCCATTTTCAGATGTATTTTAGCAAGGAATCCCTTTTATCCGAATGAATGCGCTTCTTTAGAATCGAATTTAAGGCCTGCAAATCTCCTTTTTTAGCACTTATCGGTGCTACCCTGTCGATCCACTGCCTCCAGGGTGGAAAAAGCCCCAATCTTTCAATAATATCATCGAGGACCCCATCTTTATCCTCTTCCTTGATCTTATCCATTTTATTTACAACTATCAGGGGTTCAAGATCCATTTCTGTAAAAAAATCGAATATTTCTATATCAATGGGAAGCTCGCCCCGTTGCTCCCAGCGGTCCACTACTTCAACAAAGGAACCTGCATCAACTACCATGGCAGCGATGTTGATCCGCTGATTTCCCTCTTCTATATAACGTACTATCTTATCTTTTACGATATCCTGTTTGCGCTCATTTACACCATTCATAAATCCAAAACCGGGAAGATCGGTAATCACTAAATCCCCTTTCTTCACATGAGTGGGTTTCAGGGTGACACCAGGTCTTTTGCCGACTTTCACTTTGCGTCCGGAAAGGGCCTTTACAATAGAAGATTTGCCTACATTGGAGCGACCGGCAAATACAATTTCAAAATCATTTTTTTTTGGGATTCCAGTAGGCTTCATAAATCCCCCTGTTTTGTTTCAGCCAGATTAACCCTCCGGTCAAATTCCTGAAGGAATGCATCAAGTTTTTCTTCCGGAATACGGGCCCCGGCAGCCATTGGGTGACCGCCGCCACTACCTCCGTATTGGGGTGCGATATCTCGCAAAAGGAGGTTGATATCCACACTGCTGTTACGGGAGCGCAAGCTCAGGTCATAAGCAGCTTTATTATTCCTGTGTTCGGCTGCAATCCCTATTCCTTTTCTCCCATAAGAAGCTGCATAGATTGCGGATTTGGAAAGATAACCTTCAGGATCAAGGACATAAGCTACCGAATGAAGTGGATGGACCGATTCCTTTACACGTATTCTCAACTCTTCTTCAATTCTTGATGCTTTCTTTGCATAGGGAATAAGATTAGGTATTTCAGAAGGAATCAGATCATTGGAAAGAGGGTCAATGATTTCTCTTTTGAAATCATAGTTCCTGCCAACATATTGCAATGCCTGGATCAATGTTCCTGCCTGGAAATAAAGACTTCTTTTGTCCCAATCCCGTGTCCATTTCTTAATTGCAGGAGTATTATCCCGATAATCACCTATTGCACCATACACCGCAATCCTGCGGATATCCCTTTCCAGACGGGATTTGAAAACCTTGTATGTAAGTTCTGCGGCACATGTGTTCAGGTCATGGTAAAACCACGGTTCATCCCAGCACATCCTTGGAAGGGGATGGTGATCAATGTAGGTGACATCTGCACGACTGGCAATATCATTGATTTTATGGTAGAGATTTACACATGAACGTTCATCCACGGCTATATCACAGATAATGATATTATCATAATCTTCAGCCATATCAAGTCTATTATACAGGCTCACCGGACTGGTAAAATAGACTCTGGCATCCGGGTATGCACTTTTGGCTATGGCTCCCGAACATACTCCATCCGAATCACCATGTGTGAATATAATTGTATCAGTTTTTTTCATGTCTTTTCGTATCAATATAACTACAATTATTAAAAATTGAGGGAATCATATATGATTTCCATTGTTACGTTCACAAAATCTTTTATTGACCTCACCGAACCAAAGAGAGAGGTGTTATTTGTTCTATTGATGGATTCGTTATCTGGTTTTACCGATGTATTTATTTCAACGGGCTCTTTTGATTTTGCTTTTTCGTCAGCTTCATTAAAGGTGGCAAGAGGAATGAGAATATTTCCCGATGATACAGATCCACTGTAACCTGAAGAGTCTGAAAATGATGCGAAACTGGCCGGGAGTACCAGGTTTCTTTTTTCCTCCACCGTCAAAGAACTATCTATAGTAAACGACTGATCCGGGTATATAACACCCGATTTATCTTTATCTTTCCCGATTATTTCGACTTCATCTGGCATTCGATCTTCAAATTTAACATATGCAGCACGATCCCCTTCGTTTGTAGCTATTGTACTGATATCTATAAAATAAGCGCCATCTTCTGCTTTTAATGAATATTCTTTACTGATATTGACGAAAGGACCATGGACTACCAGATTACTGTCATTTGTCTTGAGATGATAATCAATACCAAGATAAGTCAGATTCAAATGAACAGGATTCAGGGTATAATTTCCTGGTTTGATTGCCCTTACAGAATAATGAAATGTCTTATCTTTGCGAGAGGGTAGTGAACCTTCAAAATAAAGATCCTGATCAGGATCAACTATGAGACCATCAGGAAGAGAAGTGTCCATAAATATTTTTTCAAAATGAATACCTTTAAGATTTGAGACCTTAACGATTACATGTGCTTTTTGGTCAATATATATTTCATTAACAGTAATTCTGGAAAATGAAACAGAGTCATTTATCCAGGAGGTAGAGGTTTTAGTTTCGTTTGAAATTGATACATTTATTACAGTATAAGGAATCAGGATATCACTGCCGGTTACAATTTTCGAAGCATTTATTTTTACAAGACCGTCGAAAACCTTTGTCGGAGGGAAAACCGATTGGTTAGTACCCAAAACAGCAGTCCAGCTATCGGACTTATTTGATTTTACAGATAACAGAACAAAATCGTCCTCGACATCCGTCGGGGAAGATTTTGAAAAATCAATTGCCTTTATTGTATAACCACTAACATTAACCTCTTCACCCCAATCGAGAGTATATTCTTCCGGGTCTTTCCAATCGATATCCTCTGCAGAAACTGCCATTACAGCTATATTTAATGCAAAAAGGAGTACCAGAAAAAAAAGAAAAATCCTGAAAGGCAAGGATGTTGGGTTGCGCTTCATACTATTCCTTCAATTACCGCTTTATCCCAAATAGATATATTCCTGCCAATACGAAAATTGCCATCAATGCACCAAATCCGGGTTGGACTTTGTTGTTTTCATTCGTTTCACTGGAACCGCCATTTGATTCACCATCACTGAATATACTATTACCGTCTCCACCATCACCGGATGTTTGTGAATTGTCATTATTTGACGTATCAGTTGTTACATCCTGAGTTGAAGTGTTGGTGACATTAAATTGCAGTATATTGGAGACCCTTTCACCTTTGTAGTTTTCCATATCTATAAAAGAAGCTCTAACAGCTGGTACTGTAAAATTACCATCATTCCCTGCACGAATGATATAATTGTAACTTTTTGATTTATCTTTTGGAATTACCTGATCAAGACTGGTTTCTCCTCTTACAAAGGTAACATCATCAGGTATTTCAGATACTGCATTCACACTCGCGTCCCTGTTACCTTTGTTGCTCACTTTCACAGAAACCTTTACTTCATCTGACGGCCGAACTGTTAAACTCCCTGTGCTCTGTGTAACTGATATTACTGGGCCGTTTATTTCAATATCTGGCTCGTTTGATTCATATTCATAGATTTTCCCGTTAGATGCTTTGAATGAAGCAACTGTAGCAGGTGCTTTGAATTTTCCTGATTTGGTAGGTTTCAGTGAATATTCAAAAAGCTTAATTGTTTCTCCGGCTTCAAGGGAAAGTTCCTTTTTGAGATTGAGATCATCAAGTAATTCCATATGATCGAATAACTCTTCCACTACTACAATATCACTCACATAATAAAGCCCATTATTGCGTATTGAAACTGAAACCCTGGCCGTTTCATCCATATATATTTCTTCAGGCATGGATTTGGTCATCATTAACTCAACCTTGGGAGCGATTGTTACAGTCTCAATCTCCTCACTTTCATGCAAGTCCCCGTTGATATCATATCCACTTGCTGTAGCAACAATGTCTAAATCTGTTTCCTCCCAAAGGTGGGGTACCATTAGAGTTAATTTGTATTCCTCTGTTGTTTCATCGATCCCAAGCGAAGAAATGGTTTCTGTAAGATCACCAACAACAACATCCATTCCTGCCGGGTCAACAGTAAGCTGAACGTCTTCAGCTTTCGCTGAACCATCATTTTTGATTTTCAATGTGATTTCCATTTCAGTTTCAGAATTTATACGGGGGTCGTATTCATCCCTGTCTGTTTCGATACTAATGTCAAACTCAGGTTCCCCTCGGTTATAAATCCTAATTTCAGCGGTGGGATCTTCCATGTTTCCAGTCCACTCATCAATATTGACCTTAACTTTATTCACATGGACCCGGATGTCTTTTCCTTCTTCAGTATCCCTATATTCAAGATTATCGCCAACAAGCAATGCTCCATGTTTCAAAGTTTGGCCATTTTTTGATATGCTGATATAGACGTGTTCATCCTTTTGAAAATCTTCGGCAGTAACAGTATAACCATTATCCTCCACGGAATCTCCCCAATGGAGGGTTGCGGAATCGATACTTTTGTCCCACTCGACGTCATCAAGTGTGTAAGCAGATGCTGTGGTGGCCATAGCACATATTAACAGGAGGGATAAAAATAGTCTTGAATACATGGATATACCTCTTTATTGGTGAGAATGTATATAAGGCAGATTATATTTACTTTGTGTATTGTTTAATGTACCAATACTCATATAATTATCCCAATTACGTGGGGAAAAAAGGTTTATTAACATGCAACTTCTTCTCTAAATGAGACTTTTATATGAGTCAGGTTACTCATGGGGTTTATTATGAAAGATATGAAAATTATATTCCTGTTAATTCTGGCATTATTTTTGGGGATAGGTCCCCTGGTAGGAATTTACACGGATTACCTATGGTTTGACATGATAGGATATACATCTGTGTTTACGACAATATTACAATGGAAATTACTTGCAATAATTCCCGGTTTTATAATTGCATTCGTATTCCTTTATATAAATGCAAAATTTGCAAGAGACTCGATTGATAAGATCCTTACAGAGAAGAACATTACATCAGAAAAAGTGGATCCCCAGATAATCCTGGTGTCAATTTTGGCTGTATCATTTATCTTTGGTCTCATATTCAGTGGAAACTGGAAGACTATACTATTATATTTTAATAGTACATCCTTCGGATTAGAAGACCCCATTCTTATGAATGACATTGGATTTTACGTATTCCAGCTACCTTTCCTTCATATGATAAGAGGTGTATTCCTCGGTCTGACAATTCTTTCTCTGATACTGGTACTGGCTCTTTATTTTTACAGGCTTGAACCCTTATTCAGCTCCGATAGAATTGAAATAGAAGATTCTGAAGAACCTTATTTTTTGAATCAGTCAATTGATTTAAAAGAAATTATGGATAAATTGCCTACAAAAGTTCTTGTCCATATTTCTGCAATACTTGCATTCCTGTTTGCATTAATTGCTTTTGGATTTTTCCTTGAAAGATACGAAATATTATTCTCCCAGCAAGGGGTTGTCGCAGGCGCCGGTTATACCGCTGTCAATGTAAGCTTGCCGATTTTCACCATCCTGACTGTATTGTCAATACTGACTTCAATTGCTTTACTGGCCAACGTAAAATTGAAAAACATAAAAATACCTTTTGTGGCTATAGCCCTTATAGCACTATTTATAGTGGCCAGTTCTTTTGTACCGGGTGTTTATCAGCAATTCAAGGTGGAGCCTACTGAGATCCAGCTTGAAGAACCCTATCTGGAATACAATATCAATTATACAAGAACCGCTTACGGTCTTTCTGATGTTGAAGAAAAGCCATTCGAAGCCAATTTAAATTTGACTTCATCAGAGCTGGAAGACAATTCAGAAGTAATTGATAATATAAGGATATGGGACCGGCGTGCCCTGGAGCAGACCTATAAACAGCTTCAACAGATCCGAACCTATTATACTTTCAACGATGTTGATACAGACCGCTATCACATGGAAGATGGATACAAGCAGTATATGATATCGGCCAGGGAACTGGATACCTCTCGACTATCCCCTGAAGCCAAGACATGGGTCAATGAAAAATTGGTATATACCCATGGCTACGGGATGGTTATGAATCCGGTCAGTACAAAGACCGAAGATGGCAGACCTGAATTGGTCTTACAGGACATTCCTCCAAGAGGAGAATTTGAAGTTGATAATCCGCGGATATATTACGGGGAAATCAACAGGGATTACAATATAGTAAATACCGGAAAGGATGAATTTGATTATCCAAGACAAGGGCAGAATGTATTTACACAATATGAAGGTAAAAGTGGAATACTACTGGATTCATTTGTAAAGCAGCTGATATTCGCATTTACCTTTAGTGAACCGAATTTTGTCCTGAGCCAGTATATCGATGATGAATCCCGCCTGTTGTACCGTCAACAGATCGAGGAAAGGGCACAAGAAATAGCACCGTTCCTTGAATATGACAATGACCCGTATCCAGTAATCCATGAAGGCAAGATCTACTGGATAATGGATGCATACACTACGGCTAATAAGTATCCTTATTCTGAAACCTATTACGGAGTGCAGTTTAACGGTATTAATTACATCAGTAATTCAGTGAAAGTTGTTGTAGATGCCTATGATGGAACGGTTGATTTCTATATGATAGAGGATGAACCGGTAGTGAATACCTACTCTAAGATTTTCCCGGATTTGTTTAAGTCATTTGATGAAATGCCAGAAGGCCTGCAAAAACATATTCGCTATCCCAAGAATTTCTTTAAAGTTCAGATGGACTTATATGAAAATTACCACATGAAATCTGCAGAAGAATTCTACAATAAAGAGGATGCTTGGGAAATACCAAGGGAGGTTTACAGGGGAAGTAGTATTGAGATGGAACCCTATTACATGATCACCAAATTACCCGATAATGGTGGATTGGAATATGTGTTGCTGCAACCGTTTACACCCCGTAACAGGGAGAACATGATTGCCTGGATTGCAGCCAGATGCGATAAGCCAAACTATGGACAACTCAAGCATTACGAATTGCCAAAGGGAGAACTTGTCTATGGGCCTACACAAATAGAGTCCAGAATCGATCAGGACCCTGATATTTCTGAGCAACTGACTCTCTGGGGTCAAAGTGGCTCCCGTGTAATAAGGGGAAACCTGCTTGTTATTCCAATCGGTAACTCGATATTGTATACGGAACCCCTATTCATCAGTGCTGAACAGTCTGAAATTCCGGAGCTCAGAAGAGTTGTTGTTTCTTCAGGACAAAAGGTTGTCATGGGAGAGGATCTGAAAGAGTCCCTGCAAATGCTGGTTGAAGGCCGTGTTGACAGAGAAGAAGGAACCGACCAGCCTGAAGTATCCCAAACATCCCGGGAGCTTGCACAACAAGCATTGGAACATTACAATCAGGCCCAGGAATATCTGAAAGAAGGCAATTGGAATGGTTATGGGGAAGAAATAGATCAGATGGAAGATGTGCTAAACCAGCTTTCCCAGAATCTGGCTGAAGACAATTCCACAGCAACAGAATAAGAAGGTACATCTCCTTTGCAGCTAGATATTGCAGCCTTTAACAAGGCTGCTTAACCTTTTTTTATTAAGTCTGCGGGGTTGATGCACATCGATAATTATATATAATTTTCATCGCTATGTTCTTTAGGCATCCGGAAGCTTATAAGCATCTCACCGGCCTTCTTTATTAGAGGTTTTTATATGGAAACTATGGATGAGGTCCTAGAAAAGATAAAAGTGGAAAATCCAGAACTATTTTCACAGGTTGAAAAGGTCGTTCCATTCCACGGTTTTTTGAGCAGTGGTGCTTTAATAGGAATCCACATGCTAAATATTGCAAAAAGGGTACTTGATGTGAAGGAAGGGGAAAGGGTATACGCTCTTAGTGAAACGTATAATTGTATACCGGACCCTTTTCAGATACTCGAAGGTTCCACTACAGGCAATAAACGTTTGAGAGTTCACGATACAGGTAAAATGGCTGTGACTGTGAACAAACAAGCTCCATCGGGAATTGCTTCTGTTAAAGGAGTAAGAATATATCTCGACCCGGAGAAGACTAAAGATTACCCTAAATTACATGCCTGGTATATGAACACAAAGAAACTTCGCCACGAAGAAGTTGTTCCTGTGCTTCTTGAAGCCGGTGAGAATGTCTATTCCTATGAAATGGTAGATATAGATGTGCCGGTAAAAAAGAAAAAGAAAATAAAATTATGCCAGAAATGTAATGAAAGTTTTATTCAAAGAAACAATGAAGTTCTTTGTGATGCATGCAACGATAGCCAAACGGAGACTACAATATGAATGAAACAGTGATATCGACAAAGGACAACAAACAGGTGGTATACATTCCTGAGAAGTGTATCGGCTGTGGGACTTGTGTTATGGTGTGTCCAAAAGAGACACTGGTGATCGGTTCAGTCGGAGCGGTTGCCAGAGGGCTCATCGACAAGGAGTTCCTGGAGATCAGACCGAATACATGTATAACATGCGGAATGTGTTCTAAAGTTTGTCCAACAGGCGCTCTTGAAATGAGAGAAGACGGAAAGCCAGTAGAGGAAAAAACCTACCTCATAAATGCTATTAAACCAACCACTGTCAATGATGATTGTGTACACTGTGGACTTTGTGAACAGGTATGTCCACAGGGTTGCATTGAAGTGCAACAGTGGTTTTCAAACGGTAATGATGCAAAAGTTGATGGTAAAACAATAATCGACCAGGAATGCTGTGTGCACTGTGGATGGTGCGAATCCGTATGCCCGGTTGATGCCATAGAAGTGGAGAAACCATTTGAAGGAACCTGGTTCAGGGACGAGGACATTTGTCAGGCATGCCGTACCTGTGTTGATGTATGCCCCTGCAATGCATTATTCAATCCGGACTGGGAAGCCGGGGAACGTGTTGACAAGGTTGCCCATAGGCCTGATGCATGCATCTACTGTGGTGCATGTGCAGTTTCCTGCCCTGTACGAGCCATCGATGTCAAGAAAACTGCAATCGTTCCTGAGATGGAAAAGAAAAAAGTATTCGAGAAAAAACTCCTCGACAAACCTTCCGCCGAGCCAACCCTTACTTCCAGACTTGTCACTGATGAATACGCCTGCCTGGGCTGTGGTAATTGTGTAATTGTCTGTCCTGTAAATTCCTATGCAAACAAAGAACTTGCTGCAGGCCACCTGAACAATATGGATGATAAGGCATTGCTGGAAGTTGAGAACGGTACAGTGAAAATTGTTGATCAGGAGGTTTGCGGCTCTGATGGTGCATGTGCCATGATATGCCCGACAAACGCTATATGGCTGGAAAGAAAAGAGGTGGAATAATATGGCAGCTACTATTGCAATAAAAAATGGACATGTTTTTGATCCCCTCAATGAGATAAACGGGGATGTCATGGACATCTATATCAAGGACGGAAAAGTCGTCCCTGAATTATCTGATGCGGAAATGAAAGATGCAAAGGTCGTTGATGCCACTGGTAAAACGGTGATGCCGGGTGGGGTGGATTCACACACCCATATTGCCGGTGCCAAAGTAAACTCAGGTCGTCTGATGCGGCCAGAGGACAGTTACAAGTGGAATCGTCCAAAGACCTCAATAACCCATGGTGGTACCGGCGAAACAGTACCTTCCGTATATCTTGAAGGATATGAGTATGCCCAGATGGGATATACCACAGCTTTTGAAGCTGCAGTCCCGCCTCTGGAAGCACGTCACACCCACGAAGAGATGCATTCCATCCCGATGCTTGACATGGGAGGATATCTTGTTCTCGGTAACAACTGGTTCATGATGCGCTATCTCAAGGAAGGCGACATTGACAAAGCTGCTGCATATGTGGCCTGGATGATGAGGACACACAAGACCTATGGTATAAAATGTGTCAACCCTGCAGGTGTGGAGAACTGGGGATGGGGCAAGAATGTCGAATCCCTGGATGAAACCAATATCCATTTTGAAATTACACCAAGGGAAATTATCGAAGGGCTTACCGAAGTCAATGAAATGCTAGGTGTCCCTATGCCAGTACACCTGCACGCCAACAATCTGGGTCACCCGGGATGTTATGAAACTACAAAGGAATCCCTTACCATTCCTTCAAAAGTCAAACCCAATCAGGATATGGGAGTCGAATGGGCAGAAACAAAGATCGATCCTACAAAGGATAAATCCATCTACCTGACCCACTTGCAATTCAATGCTTTTGGCGGAACATCCTGGAGAGACTTTGAATCCGGTGTGAAGGATATTACAGATTATGTTAACAGTCAGGACCATGTGGTAATTGACAGTGGTAGCGTACCTTTCGGTGAAGCCACATGTATGACCGGAGACGGTCCGTCTATTCATGATATCGCAGTCCTTACAGGCGGTAAATGGTCCAACTGTGATGTAGAACTTGAATGCGGTTCCGGTGTATGCCCGTTCACATATCTTAAGAGCAACCCCGTACATAGCGTCCAGTGGGCAATGGGGCTTGAATCTCTGCTTCTGATCGATGATCCATGGAAGACCATAATGACAACCGATAATCCTAACGGTGGACCATTCACCAAATATCCGAACGTCATGACCTGGTTGATGTCAGAGGCTTACAGGAATGAGACATTCAGCGAAGTACACAAGTGGGCAAATGATAGAAGCACACTCGGCGGTGTCAGCCGTGAACTGTCTCTCTATGACATTGCAACCATTACCCGTGCAACTCCTGCAAAGACCAATGGTATGGCACACAGGAAAGGAAGTCTTGCTGTTGGAGCAGATGGTGATGTAACCATTTATGATATCGATCCAACCAAATTGGACGTTACAGCCAACTACGATGATCTGATCACCAAATTCAGGTATGCAGATTATACCATCAAGGGTGGAGAAATCGCAGCCCATAACGGCGAGATAATGTCGATTCCTGAAAGAAGGACCTACTACAGTGACATAAAAGTTGATGCAAACGAGGAAAAGAAGATGCTTGATGATGTCAAGGATTGGTTCAGGTACTACACCCTTGGTTTCGAGAACTATCCG
This sequence comes from Methanohalophilus halophilus, assembly GCF_001889405.1. NCBI lineage: Archaea > Methanobacteriati > Methanobacteriota > Methanomicrobia > Methanosarcinales > Methanosarcinaceae > Methanohalophilus > Methanohalophilus halophilus. Next base: position 1,403,311 of record NZ_CP017921.1, on the reverse strand, counting down.
ACACCTGAGAAATACCTCGTCAACCCAACCCCCATCAATGTAAACATGGAGAAGTGATGTCATGACAGAGGTAGTACTTACACCAAACACTGAAATTGATATTAAGATCGAAGCCGATGTAATCAAACCAGATGAGTTTGCAGGCAAAAGCAAGGAAGAAATTGAGCAGTTGATTGTCTGGCAGGGGCCTGACCAATTACCTTTAAAGAACTTCTTTGATGTGAAAGGCCAGGGTGGAAGCTCTGCTGAAGAAACTTCCATTATAATCAAAGGCGATGTCCTGCGTGTAAAAATGATCGGCGCAGAAATGACCGCCGGCAAGATTACCATCCAGGGTTCCACCGGCCTGAAAGTCGGAGCTGAGATGAAAGGTGGCGAGATTGTCGTGGAAGGCAATGCAGATTCCTGGGCAGGCACCGAGATGAAAGGCGGTTTGCTCCATATAAAGGGCAACACTGTCGATCACCTGGGATGTGCTTACCGCGGTAGCTGGAAAGGAATGAGCGGAGGCCGCATAGTTGTTGACGGAAGTGCCCAGAACCAGATCGGCGGAGGATTAACAGGTGGTGAGATCATCGTTAATGGTAATGCCGAATATTTCTGTGGTATACGCCAGTCTGGCGGTCTTATTGTAATCAGAGGAAATGCTATACGTGCAATAGGTGCCGAAATGAATGGTGGAACCATTGTGGTCGAAGGTCATATTACCAATTTCACTCCAGGGATGCAATATGAAGGCGAGCAATATGATCTCTGTTTCGAAGACATCGAATGTGGCGGAGTATTCAAAAAATTCACAGGTGACTTTGCCATATCCAAAAAACCAAAGGGAACTTTGTATGTGGGCAAAGATGCAAATCTGGAGCTTTGAGGTGGTATTATGAAAGTATTGCTTAACACCGGAAGTACAATTTATGAAGGACAGTTTGCCAAGGGCGGAGAAAAATACTCCGAAGGTTACATGAAGGAATGTGCCCTGTGCTGGATATCACCCCTGGATTTTGAAGAACTGGGATGTCCTGAAAAAGTGAAAGTAACCAGCATGGATGGTAAACATACCGTAGCTGTATACACAAGATGCACTGACAGGGTAATGTGCAGTAACATATTCATGCCCCGTGCCATCTGGTCCAATGTGGTAATCGACCCGCACACGTTTTCCACAGGATCACCCCTCTACAAAGGAAGTCCTGTTGATATAGAGCCCACTGACGAGGAGGTTCTCACAGCTGAGGACATTGTACTGAAAGTATATGCAGGAGGTAAATGAAATGTTCAAGAACATATTCTGTCCCGTATGTGGTGCTTCATGTGATGATATACAGGTAGACTTGAAAGAAGATAGCATCACTGTCAAGAACGCATGTAAGATGGGTAATGCAAAGTTCCAGGAGATCGTGAGTGATCACCGTATCAAAAAACCCATGATCAAAAAGGATGGGGAATTCGTAGAGGTTAGCTGGGAGGAAGCCCTGACAAAGGCCGCAGAAATCCTCGCCGCTTCAAAGAAACCCATGCTCTTTATGGGAAGTGAAACCTCCTGTGAAGCCCAGGAAGTTGGTCTGCATATCGGTGAATATCTTGGTGGAACAGTAGACTCCAATGCGACAATCTGTCACGGCCCAACTGTAATGGGAATCCAGGAAGCAGGATGTGCTGCCGCAACCGCTGGTACCAAAAAGAACCGTAGTGACGTAAACATCTACTGGGGTACCAACCCGCTGGAATCCATGCCCAGGCATATGTCCAAGTATGGTATTTTCCCCAGAGGTTACTGGACAAAGAGAGGACGTTTCGACAGGAAAGTTATTACTGTGGATCCAAGGAGAACCCCCACAGCCGATGCTTCAGACCTTCATGTCCAGCTCAATCCCAACAGTGATTATGAATTGTTCAATGCTCTTTTGACAATCCTTAACGGTAAAGAGCCTCACCACTCCGTTGAAAAAGTCACTGGTGTACCAATCTCCATCATGGAGGAAATGGTGGACATGATCCTCGATGCCAACTTTGCCAGTTTTTCTGTTGGCCTGGGTGTCAGTTCATCATACGGTAAACACCGCAACATCGAAATGGCACTTAATGTGGTCAAGGAATTGAACAATAATCATGGTACTAAAGCCAGTATCGGTGCACTCCGTGGTCACTGCAATGTTGCAGGATTCAACATGGTTGCATCCTATCTCTATGGATATCCATTCGGTCTTGATTTCACACGCGGCTACCCCAGATACAACCCCGGTGAGACTACCTGTGTGGATATTCTCAGGGAAAAGGACACGGATGCAGCAATGGTTGTGGGTGCCGATCTTATGGCCCATACTCCGGCAGACTGTGCATCCTATCTTGCAGAGATCCCTATGGTATGCATAGATATTGCTCCGGGCCCAACACCAACTGCAGCTGATGTAATACTTCCCGGTGTGATCGATGCCATGGAATGTGATGGTACGTTCTACAGACTGGACAATGTGTCCGTCTACTTCAAACCCTTCACATCTTCTCCTTTTGATTTCACAGAAAGCAATGAGGATAGCCTCAAACAGCTCTTTGAGAAGATAAAGGAACTGAAAAGTTAAACATGAGCAAAATCGATTGGCACTTTGATAAGAAGCCGGATACAGAGATTACGTGGAAAGAAGAGGAGCGGGATAATACCGCCCCTTATATTCCCATCCAGTGTATCGAAGTGAAAGGAGACGATTCTCCAAAAGAAATCAGTGTGGATGTTGTTATTGAGGAAATGTTTGAAGTTTTCCTGAATGGCAACTTTCTATCTTCTTTTTTGGCAAGTCCTCGGGAACTTAAGGAAATGGCCGTCGGTCATCTCATATGTGAAGGGCACATTGCAAACGTTAACCAGATAACTTCTATTGCTATAAATGAAAATAAGTTATTCTGCAAAACAAAACCATCAACTGTAGATAAGACCATTCCTAATCCTGAAATGAAGGTCAAAAACAATACCCTGTTCGACCTTATCGACCATATTTTTGAAGAAGGGAAAATCTGGAGGCGTACCGGGGGGGCACATTCTACTGTGATCGCCACCTCTGAAGGAGATATCCTCACTTTTTGTGAAGATGTCAGTCGGGCAGCAGCAGTTGATAAAGCAATCGGTAAAGCTGCATTAGAAGGCGTGGAACTTGATAACTCCATAATGGCAACTTCTGGCAGGTTATCCGTTACAATGGTAGGAAAAGGCGTTAATGCAAGCATTCCCTTGATGGTGAGTAAAGCTGCACCAATGGATCAGGGAATCAGGCTTGCGAGGGAAAATAATATGACACTTGTGGGATTTGCACGCAGGCCCAATCTTTACATCTATTCCAATCCTGAGCGATTGATCTAATATTTACTGTACAAAGGATATTTTTGTGCCACAGTTTTTGTGAATCTGTTTTGTCCCGCCAGCCTGGCTTACTATTCTTAGCATTGTTGGTGCATCATCGATTCTTGTACCCATTACAGCAGTAAATCCCTTTTCAAAGAAAAGGTCCGGGTAGAGGGGCGTAGTAGGACCAAGCAGAATCGCGTTAGATGCCTGCTTTACTGATTCCATCAGAGGATCAAGTGAATTGTTCAAAAGAGTGGTACCTGTGATTATAGCAACATCTGATGATGCTATTGTTTCTTTCAGCTCTTGCTCAGGTACAATGGTTATCCTTTCGTCTTTTATTGGCCTTTTTTCCGCCACATAAAGAGTTGAGGCTTTTTTTAGTATACCGGGAATCATGGGGGCAAAATGGCCCACCATTGCTACCTTATCATTATTTTTTATAATATCCAATACACTGGTATCTGACGATTCGTAAGAAGAAATCTCTTCTCCGGTCTTTTTAATGAAAGCATTGAGTGCACTGGTCGCAACTGTTCGTTTTAGGGAATTGGATGATTTACCCATCTCAAGAATTTGGGGCAAAGGGTTATTATGCATTTTACCTGCGGATGAAAAGGTTTCACAGTGGGCTGATTGAGGAATCTGAGTTGAAGCAACACCACCGTGGTTACCAATTCTGGCACCACTGTAAACCACTCCCAGAGCTATTTCATCTACAATGTTTTCATGGAAAGTATCAGCATTTTCTTCACAAAGCCTGTCGATCAATCTGGTTAGCATATCACTCATTGGAACATCTCAAGTTCTTTCAATTCTGGTGGTCAGATCAAGAGGCTGGGCATAATAAGGCGCAGTGGAGACAATTATATCCACATAAGGGGCATATTGTGGAATTTCATCCGATTTAATACCACCCACAGCAATCTCAAGGCCGGGATTTATTTTTTTAAGTTTGGTAACAATCATACCCATCTCTTCAGGAGAATAATGGTCAAGTAACAGGACATCGGCAATTTGGGCGTATTTGAGTGCTTCGTCATTATCACGTGGTTCTATTTCTATCTTTTTAACTGCCCTGAGATTCTCAAAAGAATCTGCTACATCCAGATGGTTCTGGGTCACAAGAATGGAATCACTCAAAGAATTACGGTGGTGTGTTCCACCTGCTACCTTTACAGCCTTTAATTCATATTTTCTGAATCCAGGATGGGTTTTGCGACTTGTGGCAATCATAATATCGGGATTTTCTTTTCTTGCAGCTTCTACGAAGTTATGAGTCCGCGACGCAATAGCACATACCATTGAAAGGAAAGTCTGGGAGATACGCCAGAGTTTGAACAATGTTCTGAGGTCTCCTTGTGCGGAGAATATTACAGCTCCTCCTTCGAAATATTCACCGTTCTCAACTCTGTAGGTCACATCCAGTCCTTTATTCTTGTAAAATTGTTCCAGGTCATCGGCACATGCCCCAATTCCTTCATCCCGCGAGAGGATATTCAGGGTACCTTCACCATTTATTTGAAGCAATTCTGTGGTTTCATCCCCGTAAGGACAGTCTTCCTGCAAGTAATGTTCAAAATACTCTATCATACTAAACCAACCTTTAATTTACGCCAGCGTTTCAAGTCATAAGTGTATAAAAATATTTGGACACCTCTCATTTGCCAGGCGCATAGAATAACACTTTCCGAATAGACTGAAAGGTTTGGAGACTACCAATAAATGCTGCATGCAACGATTTTTAATAGAAGTAACATCTATTCGGGCAGTGTTTTCCGACAGAGACAATCGGCTATTTCCTATGCGTTATGTACATGCATACATATCAATAAAAAGCTATCGATCTAAAACCCGACAGTTTGATATTGGGATAAACTAATTTCAGGAATATGAACCTTTCAGAAATTGTAAGAAAATTGGAAGTAATTGCACCCCCCGAACTTGCAGAAGAATTTGATGAAGGCAGGATCGGACTGACACTTGACCTGAAAAATGAAGTAAATCGGATAGCTGTGGCCCTGGATCCTACCGAATACACACTTAAACGGGCAGCAGATATAGGAGCAGATCTGCTCATTACACACCATACCTTATTATTCCATTCGATTAATTCGATATCCTGCAAGCTGGCCACACACCTGAAGATCGCACTGGATAACGATATTTCCCTCTATGCAATGCATACCAACTATGACCGCGCAGAAGGAGGAGTAAACGACATCCTTGCTGAAAAACTGGGTCTTAAAAACATTGAGAAACTGGACATGGGATGTATAGGCGAAATGGATCCTGTCTCAAGGGATGTTTTCATCAACCATGTGTGCAAGTCCCTGAATACCCATGTACAATACGTTGGTGAAAAAGAAATGATTGCCAAAGTTATGGTTTTTGGTGGAAGTGGATTTAGAGGACCTTTCCTTGATATTGCTAATTCAATGGAGGTAGATGCCTATGTGTCCTCTGAGCTTAAACATGATGTGATCCGCAATTTTACGGATATGCTTCTGGTGGATGCCACCCATTATGCCACCGAAAATCCTGCAATGCAAGCCCTTGCAACCCGTTTGGAAAATGACCTGGGTATCGAAACCGAATTTATTGACCACAATCCCCTGATACGCACTTCCTGAGGTGAGAATATAGATTCAGACGAAATATCGGATGACGAACTGGAAAACATGCTAGCAGAATCATCAAGAAAAAGGGATCGCAAACACCGGGGGTTTGGTGGATACGAGCGCAATAAGATATACAGGGGTGTCGAGGTAAAGGACAAAAAGGAAGACTGAATCAGGATTTTTCGATTACTTTTTTTCCGCGATCCATTGGTACAACATGAAGTTGTGCATCTTTAAATTCATTCTTCAAGGGCTCATCTTCTGCGATCCTGTCCAGAGTAACGGCTACAGCGGCCACTTCTGAATGAGGCTGGTTACCCACAGCAACATTCCAGTCAGCCAGTTCATAGACCTCAAAAGGGACTTTTTCCGCACCGACAACTATCATGAGTTTTTCATATTCCCTTATCGACGGTACGGCATCTGGCAGATTGATACCATACATTGAAAGATGGCAAACCTTTCCGCCTTCTGATTTCCATTTTTTGATCTCGGTCTTCCATTTCACATCATTGCGGATATAAAATTCTCCTCCCCAGCGTTGGCACAGCTGGGTCACGCTCCGGGTAATCGAAGGGTCGTTACTTGCAAGGAGTATCCCTTCAGCACCGAAAGCCCTTGCTGTAAGGGCCACGTGGGTTGTGATGCGTTTATCTCTTTCGGGCCTGTGTCCCAGACGCAGTATTACAATTCTTTTCATGGGCAAACATAGGAAAAAGGGTATTAAAGCGTAGTGGCCGCTTTACACTTCCTTAAAGGACTGTACTCTTTCGAGTAACATACCTTCAACCACTATAGGGGAATCTCTTTGGGCATTATGCAGAGCTGTTTCCAGTTTATTTTTCTTTTCTGCATGAATGGTAAGAACTGGTTCACCTTTTTTGACCGGCTCTCCTTGTTTCTTATGAATCAGAACACCCGCTCCCTTATCATTGGGTGCACCGGCAAGCCGTGCAATCTGCACCACTCTCTTATTTTTGAATTCAAGTACATACCCATTTGCAGGTGCGGTTATCTCAGCTGTATGCTCACCGGCAGTAATATCCTTGTAAGTGACATCGGGATTGCCTCCCTGTACTTCTATGATTTGCCGGAATTTGGCAAGAGCTTTGCCATTTTTAAGGGTTTCCATGGCAAGTTCATTACCCTGGCCACGGGCAGCCACTCCACCCATCTCAAGCAGCATTCCTGCAAGAACCATACTTTTTTCGATAAGACTGTTGGGTCCTTCTCCGGTTTCAAGTACCTTAAGGGCCTCACGGACTTCAAGTGCTGGTCCCACAGTTCGACCAACCGGTGAGGCACCGTAGGTTAGGGCACAGTCCACATTCATGCCGAGTCGCTCACCCAGATTGATAAGATCACGAGCAAGTTTTCTACCTTCCTGCACGTTTGCAATCTTGGTGCCGGGGCCGGTGGGTATGTCAATAACCACATTATCAGCACCAACGGCTCCTTTTTTAGCCATTATTGATGCCAATAGCTGACAGTGTGGATCAATAGAGAGGGGATACTCTACTTTGATAAGTTTGTCATCTGCAGGGGCAATATTGGTGGCGCCACCCCATACCAGAACACCTCCAACTTTTTCTGTCATTTCCTTTACCTGGGAAGCGGAAAATTCAACCGGTGCCAGAATCTCCATAAGATCGGATGTCCCCCCTGCACCTGTAATTGCCCGGGAACTTGTTTTAGGGATCAGTAGCCCGTTAGCTGCGACAATTGGCACTACCAGAAGAGATATCTTATTACCCGGCACTCCACCTATTGAATGTTTGTCCATAACAGGACCCTTTGCGAACTCAAGTCTTTCTCCTGTATCTATCATCGCCCTGGTCAACCATTCGGTCTCATCATCTGTCATGTCATTGATGTATGATGAAGTGAGAAAAGCAGCTAGTTCTATTTCACTCAAGTTCTCTTCCACAATATCCTTTACAAGGCCATAGATCTCTTCCTGAACGAGTTTTTCCCCATCCATGTTTTTACGGATCAATCGGGCAGATTTGGGTTTTTCTGCAGGTTCGATCTCTACAATTTCAGTCCACTCCCTCTGGAGCTGTTCTTTAACTTCATGATACAGTCCGATCATGCCGGGAGATATCATGTCTTCTGTAAAATCCACAATTGCTGTAACTGTAACATGTCCTGTTACACGAACCCTGTCACCTTCATAAACACCCAGTTCTTTAGCATCTATGGAGTTAAGTATAATTTTGTATTTTCCGACTTTGATATCGATTGGCTGGACTTTAAGTTCCATTTTATTACACCTTATATGAGTTTTGTACTATTATTACATTGATAACTTATTTAAGTTTTCAAGAGGATTTTGTTTAATAAAGTTATCTACTTTTCATTTATGCTTATTCAAAGGCAAATCTTAATGGAATCGTATATCGAAAAAGCTATATAAACTTCTGCAGAAAAACAAATCTTAATATATAATAAATAAATATAATATTTATTGGGTAATAAAGTGGCTTCGATTTATACATTTGCCTCTGGAAAAGGGGGGACTGGAAAGACTACTGTTTCTGCCAATGTAGCCACAGCTCTTGCAGGGATGGGGAGAAGAGTGCTAATTATTGATACCGACCTTGGTATGGCAAATGTGGGCTTGTTCTTCAGCTTAAATATAAACAAAACCCTACATGACGTACTTGCAGGAGATGTCGATGTAAGAGAGGCAATTTATGAGGGGCCATACGGTGTCAAAATACTCCCTGCCGGATACACAATTAAAGGCTATCAGAAAGCTAATATCAAGATGCTTGAAAAAGTGCTTGACCAGTTAAACAGGGAATTTGATTTTATAATAATGGACACACCATCCGGAATCAATCCAAATATAATAATTCCTCTCAAACTCTCACATTATGTTATTGTAGTAATGAATCCGGAGATCACTTCAATAACCGACTCCCTTAAAACGGCAACAATAGCCCGAGGTTATGATGTACCAATAAGCGGTGTTATAGTTAACCGTATTGAAAATGGACTTAGTCAGAATTTGAGAAACAAAATTAATGAATCAAGTGGGGTGGACATAATAGGGGAAATACCTGCTGATGTTGCAATTCAAAAATCTCTTTCCCTGCAAAAACCCGTCGTTTGCAATTATCCAACATCAGCTGCATCATTTAGTTTGAAAAGAATAGCAGCGCAAATGGCAGGTATTGAAAGTGACCCTACATACCTGAATGAAACTGGTTCACAGCCTAAGAAGGGTTTTTTCCAGAGAATTAAAGGTATATTTTTTGCTCAATAAATGAAGGTGTGTTTATGGCTTCCTCTTCAGAAGAACAAATGCAAAGAATGGAAGAAAATAGGGGCAGGGAGGACACAGAGGAGTCCGACAAAGAGAGGAATACAGACATTCATAAAAATGCGTCCGTGGAGGACGTGGATGATCCAAATAATTTCAATCTTGAAAAACAGATTGAAATGATGGATACTGTATTTTCAGATTTAGCTAATGAAACTAATGTCAATGAAGGGATTGACAAACTTGTTGAAAAAGAATTAATAAATCAGGAACTGCAACAAGGAAAAATACCAGAAGAAGTTCAAAGTGTCTGGGAAAAAGCCATCCGGGAAATTACAGAAGAACAAATGATGGTTGATGAAGAAAATATTGAAATTCACAAGTCTTCAATGTTGCAGAAAATAAAAGACATAATCACAAAACGTGAGATTGAATTCGAAAAATACGATATTGTAAAACATGGTCCTCTTGTAGATCTATCCGGGGGAGATAATCCTGGTGTGCGTGAAATTGAACTTTATCCTATAAATCCTCCCTACTCCTACATTCGCATCCTTTATGACATGGAAATACATGAATATCAGTACAAGGTTATTGAGCCCGAATTAACTGATATGGAAAAAGAGTTGCTCGAAATCATTAAATCGCGCCTGATAGAGACTCTCGATATTGATCTGAAGGAAACCGAAAAGTCAGATGCAAAAGATGTACTCAGGTCCAGATTTATCGAATTCCTGAAAGATTACAGGATAGACCTCTCCCCGGCAAACAGAGAAAAACTTACCTATTATATCCAGCGGGATTTCCTGGGTTATGGGGATATTGATGCGGTGATGCGCGATTCGGATATCGAAGATATTTCCTGTGACGGACCTGCTACCCCGATCTATGTCTATCACAAAAAGTATGAATCAATTCCTTCGAGTATAACTTTTGATATGGATGAGAAACTGGATTCTTTTGTAATAAGAATGGCTCAGATATGTGGAAAGCATATCTCGATTGCAAATCCTTTGCTTGATGCAACAATGCCGGATGGATCCAGAATACAGCTGACCCTTGGAAGGGAAGTAACAACTTACGGAAGCACTTTTACGATTCGTCGTTTTAATGAAAATCCAATAACTCCACCTCAATTAATTGGTTTTCATACTTATTCCACAGCAATGATGGCCTATCTCTGGCTTGCTGTTGAATCAAACAAAAGTATCATATTTGCTGGTGGAACAGCATCAGGTAAAACAACTTCCATGAATGCAATTTCCATGTTCATCCAGCCCGAAATGAAATTGGTTTCTATTGAAGACACCAGGGAGCTCAATCTTGCTCATCCCAACTGGATACCGGGTGTAACAAGACAGGCTTTTGCAGGTGAAGAAAGAGGATCCATAGGTATGTATGAGCTCCTGAGAGCATCCCTGCGTCAGCGTCCAGAATATATCCTTGTAGGAGAAGTAAGAGGAGCTGAAGCATATGTACTTTTTCAGGCAATGTCGACAGGCCACACCACATTTTCCACCATACATGCAGATTCCGTACAATCAATAGTCCACCGTCTTGAAAATCCTCCCATCAATGTACCCAGAATTATGATACAGGCGCTTGATGTTGTTTGTGTGCAGGCACAGGTGAAAGTTGGTGAAGATAGGGTAAGGAGATGCAAGTCAATTACGGAAATCGTCGGAGTAGATCCGCGAACCGGTGAACTGCTTACAAATGAAGTGTTCTTGTGGAGGGCGGGGAAAGACTCCTTCCAGTATTCAGGGAGGTCCTATGTAATTGAAAGTCTGATGCTGGATCGCGGATGGAATGATGCAACTGTCAGGAAGGAATTGCAACAACGCCAGGATGTTATAGAATGGGCTCTGCAAAGGGGAATTAGCAATTATAAGGATTTTTCGAAGATAATTGTTGCCTATAAGAGAGAACCTGAAACAATAATAAAGCTGGTTAAACAGGAAATGCAAGATGAGTAAACGATATTTCAGCTATGCATATACCCTTTTCGGGGACCTTTTTGCAAAAAAGAGACTCAAATACCACCGTCTCCGACACAACCTGCTGAAAAGCAGGATGAACATAGGTTATGATATGTATTTATCCGGTGCAATGCTTTCTGCTATAATAGGAAGCATACTGGTCCTTTTATTCTTGAATATATTAATTTTCATTACGGGTATACCGGAAATTCCGGGCACACGCTTATACCTGCCTTACTGGTTTGCTCCCATTGTTCCATACAAAGCCCTTATCGTACAGGTATCTGGAAGTATAGCAATCCTACTATTATCTTTTGTATCCATCTTTAAAGGCTTTGTTCTCTATCCAGCTTTGGTTGCAGGAGACAGAAAACGCAACATCGAACAAATACTGCCCTATGCTATAAATTACATGTCTGCAATGTCAGGAGCTGGAGTACTTCCTGTAGAACTTTTTAAGTCCCTGGCCAAAAATTCCATCTACGGGGAAGTTGCGGTTGAAGTACGCTATCTGGTAAGGGATATGGAAGTGCTGGGAAAGGATCTGGTAACAGCCATGAAGAACATCTCACTCACAACTCCATCCCCTATGCTTCAGGAATTTTTGCAGGGGGCAATTACAGTTGTTACATCCGGGGGCGAGCTTGAACCATATTTTAAGATAAAGACCGATCAGTATATAGTGGAAAACAGGCAGAGGCAAAAGGAATTTCTTGAAACATTGGGACTTCTCGGTGAAACTTATGTTACTGCCTTTGTAGCAGGTCCGCTTTTTCTTATAATAGTCATATCGATCATGTCTATAATGGGTGGGGCAAATATGCTGTTTCTCTATATCCTTGTGTATGCCATAGTACCTGTAGGAAGTATTTTATTTGTAATTCTTATCAGTAGTTTAACTCCGGAGGAGTAAAATGAAGTTTATTGGCAATGATCCGGTAAAAAGGAATGAACCTTTAAGCGAGGAAAAACTTCAGGAACTTGAAGATCTCACTATTAAAGAAAAACTGGAAAAAGCCAAAGAACATGTGACCATAAAGGAATTTGCTAAAAAACCAAAGGAATTCCTGTTCAGACAGCCTCCCTATTCTATAGTATTTAGCGGACCACTTTCATTGATCTTTCTGATAATAGGACTGGAGTTGACATGGGGTACACCATTTATAGATGATGTGATCATATTTTCAGTTCTAATTTCAATTTCACTTCCTTCATACACTTTCTTCAAAAAAAGGCGTTTTATAAATCAGGTAGAGGAGTACATACCAAATTTCCTCAGGGATATGGCAGAGATGAGTCGTGCCGGACTCACATTGCCTGCAGCAGTAAATACATTGACAAAAGCTGACTATGGAGTATTGACAGAAGAAGTTAAACAAATGGATGCTTCCCTTTCCTGGGGTATTTCTTTTGAGGTTACGCTGGAGAATTTTGCCCAACGTCTGAATACACCCCTTATCTCAAGATCTGTAGCTTTAATTACACAGGCAAACAGGGCCGGCGGAAGAACTTCATCCGTACTTGATGCAGCTGCCAGGGATGCAAATGAGATCAAGACCTTGCAGAGGGAAAGAAAGGGAAATATGGTGGTTTATGTTGTGATCAGTTACATGTCATTCCTTGTTTTCCTCTTCGTAGTTCTTATGCTAACCTCTAAATTCGTACCAACCATGGCAGAAGCCGGGAATGCAGCAGCAGCTGCAGGTGCAGGAAGTCAATTCATAGGTGCTTTTGATCCGGATCATTTCACCCGTATCTTATTCCACGCTTCTGTGATCCAGGGGTTTGTTACAGGAATCGTAGCGGGCCAGATGGGGGAAGGACAGGTGTCAGCAGGCTTAAAGCACTCCTTATTACTGACCATCATAGCATGGGCCACTTTCACCTTCCTTATCTGAGAGCCCTTTCAAGATTTTCGTTTACCTTTTCCCTGATATTCCTGAAAAGGTCTTCTCCCTCAGTATCGATTCCCACAACCAGAGGCCCGAATTTATCTATTTTGAGTACCCATACTGCTTCAGGCATACCCAGATCAAGCCAGTGGACATCACAAACCTTTGTTATGGAATTGACTGCAAGTGCAGCACATCCTCCGGTATAGACAAGATAGACACATTTTCCTTTCATTGAATCTGCGACATTGTCCATTCCGCCCTTACCTATCAACACTCTCACATTGTGCTTTTCCAGAAGTTGCGGAGTCATTGCGGACATACGTGCACTGGTGGTCGGACCGGCAGCCACAGGCTCCCATTCCGCAGCATCATTTTTTTGCATAAGGGGACCACAATGATAGATAGCGGCTCCTTCCAGATCAACGGGCATATTTTCCAGAGGGGTTTCCAGGATATGTTTATGAGCCTCATCCCGGGCTGTGAAAATATTGCCTGAGATGTAGACTACATCACCAATGCGCAGGGATTCGATGTCCTCAATGGTGAGAGGGGTTTTCAGATGATATTCCATTTGCCTTCACCTCCAATAACAGCTGTGGCATGCCTGTTGGCCCAGCACTGAATATTGATGGCCACTGGCAGGGAAGCGGTGTGGCAGTGGGCTGTCATGATGTGGACCGCCAGAGCCGTCGTATCGCCACCTGTACCCATGGGACCAACGCCCAGGGAATTGACCTTTTCCAGCAGGGCATGTTCTTTTTCATCCATGTCATTTACCTGCTCCAGCAAAGCACTCTTTGCAAGCAGGGCGGCTTTGTCAAATGATCCACCAACACCAATACCCAGGATCACAGGTGGGCAGGGTTTCCCTCCGGCATCCCTGATAGTTTCAAGGACAAGCCGGTCTATTGAATCACCTTCTGTGGGATTTAGCATTTTCAGTATGCTCATGTTTTCCGAACCTGCACCTTTGGGAACGGCTGTGATCCTCAGTTCTTCCGATTCATTAAAAGAATATTTTATATCCGGCAGCCCTTTCCCGGTATTGTCCCCACTGTTTTCACGTGTCAGGGGATGAACTACATTGGGGCGTAGGGGTACTTCCACTGTGGCCTTTCTGACACCTTCGGCGAGGGCATTTTCCAGATCAGGTAAAGGAGGCAGTTTCCTGCCGATTTCCACAAAAAGGATGATAATTCCAGTATCCTGGCATATGGGCACAGAATGCCTGCGAGCAATTCCTATATTTTCCAGTATTGCCTGCAAATGAGAGCGTGCAATCTCACTGCTCTCTATCTGTTCAGCTTTTTCCAGACAAGCAACCACATCATCCGGCAATTCAGTCTCGGCCTTTTTTATGGCTGATATGGTTGCTTCCACAATGTCTTCATGTTTTATTCCTGATTCCAAGCAAGATCACCTGCATTACAAAAAAAGAAGATGAATGTGCATCTTATATTTTTAGACCAACTATCACATTCCTTCTTCAAACTGGAATTTGTGTCTGTTCATTTTCATTATCTTTACAAGTGATAACATTACAGGTACCTCTACCAATACACCTACTACAGTTGCCAGTGTTGCTCCTGAAGTTGCACCAAATAGTATTAATGTGGTGGCTACTGCCAGTTCAAAGAAGTTACTTGGTGCAATGAATGCAGAAGGTGCAGCTTCATAGAAGGGGATTTTCAGTTTTTTTGCACCATAATAGCTGATTGCAAATATAAAATATGTTTGCACTATGATAGGTATAGCAATCAAGACAATATGGAAAGGATATTTGATTATCATTTCACCCTGAAGAGTAAAAATCAAGATCAAGGTTACAAGAAGTCCCGCTGGTGTAATCCATTCTATTTTATCGATTAGATTATTTTCAAACCAGCTTAGGCCCTTTCTTTTAATGACATAATGTCTGGTTAACATTGCAAGGACAAGAGGGAGTGCTACATAGAATAATACAGAATAGAATATGGTCAGTACAGGTATTGGGAAGTCAGTGGTCTGGCCAACAAGAAACGCTCCCAGGGGAGCAAACAATATCAATATAATCAGGTCATTTACAGAAACCTGGACAAGGGCGTAATTGATATTACCGTTTGCTAAATATGTCCATACCAGTACCATTGCAGTACAGGGTGCAAGTCCCAGTATAATTAAACCTGCAATATATTCCGCTTGAAGGTCAAGCGGTATAAGGCCAGAGAAAAATATACTGATAAATATCCAGGCAATTACGGTCATTGTAAATGGTTTGATTGCCCAGTTCACAAAAACTGTCAAATAGAGAGGTTTTTTATTTTCTTTTACTTTCAGTATTTCCTCAAAACTGATTTTTAACATGATGGGGTACATCATGACCAACAGGACGATTGCAATTGGAATAGAGACATTTGCAATTTCATATTGACCGATTGTATCTGCAAATTTGGGGAACAGGTAACCAACTGTAGTACCCAGTATAATACAGATGGCTACCCATATGGACAAATACTTGCTGAAAAAATCAAGTTCTCTTTCTTCTTCCATTGTTTTCACCTGTTGTCTGCAGGAATTAGCAATATCGGTTTAGCAGTACTCCTGAGTAGGTTTTCGGCAGTACTTCCCAGAAGGATGTCTTTAAATGATTCGACCCCATGGGTTGTTATCATTATCAGGGTAATATCCATTTCTTCTGCAAGTTCATCCAATATTTTTGTAGGTTTGCCTTCCTTTACAACATAATTGACTACCAAATTTTTCTCCAAATCATTACCAATCTCATAGAGCTTCTCAAGACTTTCCTTTTTCTTATTTTCAAGTTGAGTCTTATTTTTTGCATTTTCTATTATATGTACAAGGACAACTTCATGAATGATATCTGTCATTTGCCGGAGCATATCAAGTATTTTATTTGAGTTATCCGAGAAATCTAACGGAACCATTACTTTTGAAAACTTTGCAGAGCATGTCTTGGTATATAGCTCTTCTTCACCTTTTTCAAGTTTGTTGTATTTCTCAATAAGCAGAATCTTATCGGACCGTCGGGAAATATAGTTTGTAGTCCTGCCTGTAAGCCTTCCTTTTATGATTCCCGATGTGGTTGCACCTATAACAATACAATCTACGTTTTCTTCATCTGCAACTTTAATAATCGTTTTATTGACATCGCCTTCAACAACATGTGTGATTGTCTCGACCCCCATTTCTTCCAGTAGTTGCTTGTATTCGGCAATTTTTCCCTCTGCATTTTCCTTGAACATGGGGGCAAGTCCCTGAGATTTAAAGATGTCCACAACATGCAACAATATAGCTTTCTTCAATCCTGTGTTTTTCAATTCTGCAATACAGGAGAGCAGTTTCTCGCTCTCGATAGTAAAATCTGTAGGTATAAGTATAGTTTGGATCATGTTTTCCCCAAATATTATCCGCTTAATCAAAAATTTTAATATGCTTCCAGATATCTGTGCTCAAAATAATAATTTATTTGAAGTCGATGCTGACATTTCCTGATCTTTTTGCTAAAGACTCAGATAGAATCCCCATTTCCATCCTGCATACATGCAATATTCCACAGGGCACAAGACAATTGGATGAACATTTCAATTCCTGTGCTTTTGACATGACATAATTGTCCTTAATGTCAAGTGTCTAATCAATGGGTACTTCCATATGTGACATCTTTTTTATTTTATCGCAATCCGTTTCGATGTCAATAATTATGTTTTTGCCTTCTTTTTTTCCAAAAACATTGTGTTCAAATCCACATATACTTGAATTGATATGCACTTCACTCATCCTGTATCTCCCTTGTGTGACAAACAACATTTCGAAAATTGCTAATTAAATGGTTGTTGTTTCTTGTATATAAGTGTTTCAACTATTTTTGAAATTCCAATTTATAAATAGGATTTTTACGTATATCTGAAGTGTTTCGTACCATCCATCAAGCAAATTTTTTGTTTAAAATTCGTTGAGGGACAAAAGACCCTGAATGTTTGTTGGATTGACCGATTCACTGTAGCTAAAGTGGCTACATAAGTATCAAAATCATGGAGAATGTATTATGGCAGAAGAACTGAAAATGGCAGAAGGGCCAACTTGTGCATGTGAAGTGGCGATTATTGGATTGTATGCATGTTCCGGTGGATCCAATGTAGGACAGATGGCAAACAGGGTAGCTGTTGAACTTACCAAACAGGGAAAAGGTAAGATTATGTGCACCGTCGGAATTGGAGGCAATGTTTCTGGTATCATAAAAAGTACCGAAGGTACCGATGAGATTGTTGCTATTGATAGATGCCCTCTTCTCTGTGCAAAGAAATCACTGGAGCATGCAGGGTTCACAGTAGATAAGAACATCGTTATAACCGAACTCGGTATGAAAAAGGGTGGAAGCTTGGACCTGGAAGAAAATGATGTCAAAGAGATGATGACCAAAGTGGAGGCTGAACTGGGAAATTGAAACCTAGCTGAATAAAATAACCATACAGGTGGATATCATGGCTACAACAGAGTCAAACGATACTAACAAATAGCCCGTGAAAGATGGCGATTACGTCATAGGAGAGCCTGATTCTCCGGTTGCGGTTGTGACACTTGCTTCTGACTATAGGAATATGGATTGTATCCATGCCCCTTGTGAAGATGAAAATCTCTAATTATCTGCAACAGTCGCATCCACCTTTTAGAGAGAGCAAGTTGCCTTTGTTATGTTCTTGAAACCAGCAATCTTCACAGATTTTTATAACTCCTAATTTCACATGATTTACCTTCAGAAGAGAGTTTTCTTCTTTTGAGCATACTGCACATTTAAATCCCATTTTTAGACCTTCTGCTAATTGTTGTGAATTTGGTATCTCTAGCATATATCTAATTGTTTTCGCACAAAGTAATAATTCCAAAAAACTTAAATATGCATAAATGTACATATGTACAAATGATGCTCCATGAAAAGGCCAAATTCTTCAAAGCATTGGGGGACCAAACGCGTCTTGCAATAATAGGATGTTTGTTAAAGAATGATCATTGTGCATGTGATTTTGCAACAATTACAGGTAAGGATCAAACCACTGTATCCCGGCATTTAAAAATACTTTTTGAAGCGGGTATCCTGAAGTATGAAAAAGAGGGTAGATACGTAATTTACAGTATAATAGATGATAATATGAAAGACAAACTTGAAAATTGCGGGGTTGAAAAATTAGATTCATGCTGTTCTGATAATGCAGCAGATGCAGACGCTAAGAAAAAAGTTGTAAAGGAAAAATACGGAAAAATTGCATTGGATGTTGTACAGGGGTGTGGATGTTGTGAGGATCTCACAAAGGAAGAGATATCAACATCCATTGGCTACTCATTTGAAGATACACAATCATTTTCTGCAGCGAATCTGGGACTTGGATGCGGGAATCCGACTGCAATCGGTGATATAAAAGAAGGAGATATTGTTCTTGATCTTGGCTCAGGAGGAGGATTTGATAGTTTTATCGCTGCAAGGAAAGTGGGTAAAACCGGTAAAGTCATTGGTGTGGATATGACAGAAGATATGGTTGCAAGAGCAAGAAAGAATGCTGAAAAATATGAATTCAATAATGTCGAATTCAGGCAGGGGGATATCGAGTCTTTACCTGTTGAAGCGGGTTCTGTTGATGTCATTATAAGCAACTGTGTAATCAATCTTGCATCTGACAAATCTAAGGTATTCCGGGAAGCATACCGTGTTCTCAAAAATGATGGGATGATGTATGTTTCAGACATGGTTCTTCTGAATGACTTAACCGCCGAGCAAAGGAATGATGAAGACCTTATATGTGCCTGTATAGGGGGTGCTTTGCTCAAAGATGACTATCTGGGGGCTATAAAAGATGCTGGATTCAATGTCCGGATAATAGATGAAGACAAAGACATTGGTGAAAATCAGTACTCAGGATACCCTGTTATGAGTCTCAAACTAAAGGCTTTTAAAGCAGAAGTTTGACGAGATTGATTGTGATATCCTGTATGTGATTTTTTAAAATGGAATACCTCAACTGAATACACTCTTCCTGTATTGCATTTTGAGGCAAATATTACTTCATTTATGATCTGATTGAAAAAGATGTAAGGCATAAACAGGATTTTATCAGAACTGAAAACTATGGTTTAATGTTTAAAGGTAAAAACTCTTCGTGGAGTTCAATCTTGTTGGTTGGTGCGAGAGGGGGGATTCGAACCCACGAACTCCTACGAGAATGGATCTTGAGTCCATCGCCGTTGGCCGCTTGGCTACTCTCGCACATTTTTATTGTAGATTCTGTTTGGGATTGCCGCAACCAGAATATGCAACATCTAAATAACACGATTTTTTATAAATCTATCGCAGGAAAACCTTAATTGGGACAGCACTGACAACTATACTAGCCTTTTTTTTGCTTTTTCATTGCAAGCATTGATGACTCAGTACACCACCATACAAAACCTATTTTTGCAATAATTTCCAAGTTCCATATACAGAGGTGGTTTCATGAGATATCCAATATTCCTTTTCCTTATCATTACAGTACTTACAGCAGGATGCATTTCCACCACACCACAGGAAACTGAAAGCTCCGGTGTGCAGGACAATGAGACAGAAACACTGGAATATGACGGTGTCGAACTTACACCGATTGAAGAGCAGCGCAACAATGGCATCAAGGGAACCCAGTATATTGATAGAGAAAACTACACACTTAAAATCAGTGGGATGGTAAATGAAACTACACATATAAGTTATGAACAGCTCACCTCCTACCCTGTCGTTTCCAGGGTCGTGCCGCTTGACTGTGTGGAAGGATGGCGTTTTACAGCACTATGGACCGGTGTACCGGTACAGACCCTGCTGGAAGAAGCCGGAGTCAGGGAAGGGGCGAACACGGTTATTTTTTACTCAGAAGATGGTTATTCCACATCCCTCCCTCTGGATTATCTGATTGATAACAATATTATTGTTGCCTACAAACTTAACAACGTCACCCTTCCCCAGGAAAGAGGGTTTCCACTGCAACTTGTAGCAGAGGGAAAATATGGTTACAAATGGGCTAAATGGATCACCGCGATAGAGGTGACGGACGATGATAATTATGAAGGATTCTGGGAAAGTCGTGGCTACAATAATAATGCAGATGTAGATGGCCCAAGGTTTCAATAATTATAAATAATTTCAGAAATTGGAAGAAGGCAGAGATATTATAGAACAGGTGCAAACCATACAATTCGGGACTTTTTGTTTCTAAGCCCAAATATCTCCGCCTTGATCTTCCAGAAGGTTAAGCAATCCTCTGTTGCGTTTATACTTCTACAATATAATATACAGAGTATATAGAATAAATATACCACAGAACTACAAGTCAGAACTAATTGTACTTGACATATACTTATATTGCCGGATAATTCGGGACTTTTCGTGAAATAAACTTTTTAAATATAAACCCTGTCTATTATTAGCGATGGGAAAAAATGAGACTAACGATGAGCAAATCTGTGGCTCTCTTGATAAAAACAAAGAAATCGTGCTGAAAGTCGCCAGAGAAGGCTGGAATCCTGTTATAGTAGATAAGCACTGTACTGACGATTATCTGATGCATTATGGCGGAGAAAAGCTGGATCGGGAAAATCTTAAGGAATTCATGGGTGCCATACATCATGCCCTTCCAGACCTTCATTTTGAAATAGAAGATATAATATCTGAAAATGATAGGGTTGTTACACGCTGGAAAGCAGAAGGAACCCATAAAAGAGCATTTCAGGGTGTATTTCCTACAAACCGCAAAGTTAGTTTTACAGGCATAACCATAAGCAGGGTAGAGGGTGAAAAGATTGCCGAGGACTGGGAAGAAGTAGACCAGCTGAATTTCACTCAACAATTTGGAGTCTATCCCGACGATATATAATTTATTGTATAGCAGGCAACACTATTCTCTGTCCATTTGATTTTAATATAAAAAGATATTAATTCAACCACTAATCATCATTGGCATAATCCTCCGGAGAATTCAATTGGTAACCACTAACATCATATTGGCGATATTTTTAGTATACTGGGCCGCAGTAGCCTATCTTAACAAAAAGGGAGTACTGGAAAAGTACAACATATCCGCATACGGCCCCATACTCATGATCAGAACTGTAAAGGGGCTTGCTCTTCTGGATAAACTTGCAAAACCCCGTCGTTACTGGAGAGTATTTGCAAATACCGGCATCGTGTTAATGTTCGTAGGCATGTTTGCCATGCTTTTTATTGTCATTCTTTCAGATATCGCGCTTATTGCTTCCCTGACAGAGAATGCAATGCCTCAACCAGGGAAATTCAACGAAGCACGCAATGTTTTCCTGATTCCCGGTGTCAATGAATTTATCCCGCTAACATGGGGCATCATTGCCCTGGTAGTAACACTGGTGGTTCATGAATTTGCCCATGCCATTCTTGCCAGGGTAGAAGATATAAGGGTAAAATCCATGGGAATACTTTTTGCCCTGGTGCCTATAGGCGGATTTGCTGAACCCGATGAGGAACAACTTTTCGGAGAAGGGAAAGATGAATTTGGAAGTCCTGTAATAAATGAGAAAAAGGCCACCAGAAACCAGCGTGCACGCATCCTGGCCGCCGGAGTTATGTCTAATTTTGCAGTGGCCCTGATTGCTTTTGTTCTCTTTTTCGGACCAGTTTTAGGGGCTGTAGCTCCTATGAGCGACACAATGGTCGTGGATGTTAAAGAAGACTCTGTAGCTGATATTGCAGGAATTGAAAAAGGAATGATAATAACTGGCATAGACGATCAGGAAGTACGTTATGCCAATGACGTTGTTGCCTATTTGAACAAAACAGAAACCGGATCCACGGTCACATTGAAAGCAGCCCAGGACCGACAGGTGAGAGAGTATGAATTGAAAGTAACCGGCAAGCAGGATACCGGAGTTTTTGGTATATATGTCAATGATATTGTAGATGGTTCACCTGCAGAAAGAAGTAACCTTGAAAAAGGAATGTTTTTACTTTCCATCAATAATGTTACTACCCAAACCCCTGAAGAATTTGTCAATTTCATGAATACCACAACTGCTGGTCAGGAAGTGGAAATTGAGGTGAAGACAACTGAGGGAGAAAGTAAAATATACACTCTGACACTGGGCCAACATCCTGATGGTACTTCCGAAAAAGGGTTTTTGGGAGTTTATTATGGCACAGATGGAGTAAAAAATATACCAGTAGGAATTTCGATTGGCGAGTATCCCGCCCATGAATATCTGGATATGCTCAAAGGATTGCCTTCTATGCTTACAGGTGTAGCTGGCTGGGTAATTCTATTAGGTCTGCCCATAATAGGATTTGCAGGAGAAGGTTTCCCCGGCTTTAGTGGCACTCTTGCCCAGTTCTATGAACCCGTTGGATGGGGCGAGCCTCTCGGTGTAGGAGTTTTCTGGATTGCTAACAGCCTTCTCTGGGTTGGATGGCTGAACTTCTATGTGGGCTTATTCAATTGCCTTCCGGCTGTCCCGCTGGATGGAGGACATGTATTCAGGGATTACCTCCAGTCGTTCCTCAAAAGGTTTACAGGGGATGAAATCAAATCAACCACCCTTGCAGGAACCATAGCAGGCACTTTTACAATCTTTATCATATTATCCTTTGTCCTGATGATATTCGGACCCTACATAGTTCATGGTTTCTAAAAACAAGGATGAATAAAAATGAAATTACCGGCCATGTGGAGGCGATCACTGTACCATTACCTGGGAATTTCCCTGGGAGTGGTCATCATAGATACGATCATCTTCCTCATGCTGGTAAATTATGAAGGGCAAACGCAGTTTTATAATCCAGTAGATGCTCTATATTGGGTAATTTCAACTACCACTACTGTAGGTTACGGAGACATTGTATTAACAAGTCCGATTGGCAAAATTTTTGCCATCTTCGTACAATTGAGTGGCGTAATCATGGTATTTGGCATTTTAATTACTTTTGTCATCACACCGTGGTTTGAAAAAGCCCTGAACATGCCCCTTCCAACAAAAGCACCGAACTCCTTTTCTTCCCATATAATCATTTGTGGCTACAACCGTTTAATGGAAACGCTCATAGATGAACTTGAGGACCAGAAAGTCAATTTCATAATCATTGAAGACAATGAAGAGATACTTCGAAGCCTTATTGAAAAAAAACTACCATGCATATACGGTAAAGCCACAGATGATGAAGCCCTGGAAAACGCCAGGGTTGACAATGCCCGCTTTTTGATAGCAAATCGCTCTGATGAGGAAAACGCCAGTATTGTCCTTACCGCTTCCAGCCTTGCAGATACTTACATAATAGCAGTAGCCGAAGATTCAGCAAATATCAAATACCTCAAATATGCAGGTGCAAATCGTGTAGTTTCCCCAAAACTTGTACTTGGCAGGTTCCTGGGAAAAAAAGCACTGGACCCCTATGTAATGGGGCTTGGTGGTGCAACTACATTTCTGGATGAATATAGCATTGTAGAACTTCCCGTATACCCTGCAAGTCAGCTTATTGGCAAATCATTCAATGAAGCAAATATCCACATGAAAACAGGAGCAAATATAATTGGATTAAGAAAAGAAGGTAAATTGTTCCTGAAAGTGGATGATGAAGAAATAATTAAAGAAAATACTGTACTGCTTGCAACCGGTACAATGGAACATTTGAGTGAATTAAAGGATCTTACAAAATGATAGGTGACTTGGAATGCAAATGGGTCATATAATCGTTCTTGGATACGGGGATGTGGGAAAAAGGATTGCAGAAGTACTTGACGAGAATGACATCCCTTTTGTCATTGTTGATTCAAAAGAGGACCTTTTCACGAGGCCGGATTTTGAATATATAGTGGGTAATGGTACGGAAGAAGAGGTACTCAAAAATGCGGGTATCGAGAATGCCTCTACAGTTATAATTTGCCTGAATCAAGATACAGATGTTATATTTGCCACTCTTATCTCCAGAGGGTTAAATCCGGAGTCCACAATCTTTTCCAGGGCAAATTCAGTTGAATCCATTGACAAAATATACAAGGCAGGAGCCGATTACGTCGCATCCCTTTCTATAGTTGCCGGCCAGATGCTGGCAAAAATCACTTCTGTTTGTTATGGGACCGGGGGATACTGTCCGATAGAAGACATAATGCTTTATGAGGGAACTGAAATTGAGCGTCATGTCGTGGGTCAGAACATGGGAGGAAAAACAATCAGCGAACTCGACCTGTATAATACTATCGGATGTCGTGTAATCGGATATATGCAAGGAGATACAAAAAAAATAGAAGAACTGGATGATTTAGTACTTGAACAGGGAGATGTCATATCTGTTGTAGGCACACGTGAGGATATTGCCCGCTTCAAAGCAAAATACAAAGATGTAAAGGATAAGTAAGATATAATGGCTGTAGATCCTTTTCTTCTTGCACTCCTTATCCTGGGACTTTCCTCCATTTTTGCATTATTGGGAATTGGAGGGGCAGTAATATATGTACCCCTCTTTTACTGGATTGGGATTGACCTGAGAATAGCAATTCCGCTTGCCCTTCTGCTTAATGTGACCACAGCCGGTTCAGCTTCATTTACATACCTGAAAAAGAAAATGATAGATTTTCATACCGCAATTCCTTTCCTTATCTTTTCAGTAATCGGAGCACCAATTGGAACACATATTGGCATGAGAGTTTCTGAGGAGACAATTCTCTTTATTTTCAGTGTTGTAATAGTTCTTGTCGGATTAAGCATGCTCATTAATGGCAAAAAACAAGCATACATATCAGACCCAGCAACCCACAGGAGACTGTTTTTGGGGTCGCTTGTGGGTATTGCGGTAGGAATATCCGCGGGAATGCTGGGTATCGGGGGCGGAACTTTCGTGGTGCCTCTGCTCCTTGGTCTTGGATACGGGATAAGGGAGGCACCTGCCACTTCATCGCTAATTGTAATGATCTCTTCACTGTCCGGCCTGCTCTCCCATCTAAACAACATCGAAATTTCTGGTACTACAATGATTCTATTTGCTACTGTCTCACTGATTGGAAGCCAGTTTGGCTCCCGGATTATGTATACCTCAAAATGGAATCTTGAAACCCTTTCCAGAAAATATTTCAAAAAAATATTCGGATTGATGCTTATAGTAGTTGCTGTATTGTTGCAATATCGTATCAGTTTCTAAATGCCGCTATAGAAAAGTTTAATAGACGTTATCACTATGATAAGGCTGCTTCCTGCGGGCCCGTGGGGTAGCCAGGATATCCTGATGGGCTTCGATGTTACCTAAAATAGGTACGAAGAAACCCATTGACTCGTGTTCGAATCGCGGCGGGCCCGTTCTCTACTAAATAGTAATTAAATATCAGTTAGTTATTCATCCAGGTTTATTTCAAAACCTACAACCGGTTGTCCAAGCCCGAAATTGAGTATGACTTGCGGATGAATTTCGCCCATTACACCCACTTTTGTATCGTTTACCAAAATATCTACTCTCCTGCCTTCAATAAATGCCGGGTCTTCTGATGGCTTGACTGAATAAGGGATGTTTCGCTCCATCATCATTGAATCAACGATTTCTCTTATTTCCTCGAAATTTGCCAGAGCATGGATAGAAGTAGCTGCCAGATGCAGTTTATTTGCACAATTTACGATAGCCTCACCGACCTCAAATATGCGCTGAGGCAGTTCATGATGCTGGTTCAGGGAAAGAATTTCCAGCTGGTTGGGCAGAAGGGTCGTGCGTATCATTGTCTGATCTTCACTGATGGGATGCATTACAGGTGTCACATCTTCTGTATGTGCCCTTCTCATATTATCAAAATGCACCTTCTCACTGGTAAGGGTGAACGGCATCACTTCAGAATATCCCAATCCAACCATAATCTCCCTGATACTATCCTGCAGCAGGGAAAGGGGGTGTGCCTCACCTGTTGTGGAAGTGGACGGGAATATTGCCTCAATGTTGTCAAAACCTACTGAAATTGCAATGTCTTCAATAATGTCATAATTGTGCAGAATATCTGCCCTGTAGGGAGGAATTTCTATCTCCACTGTATTGGTGTCTGCAGGTGATGCTGCATAGCGCATTTTTCTCAAATGGCCTGCCACTTCCTCTGATGTGAAGTCCATACCAACAAGGGATTTTACTTCATCCATTGAAATAATATGTTTTTCCGGTGAGAGATCAGGAGTTATTTTTGATTCCCCGTCGGGATAATTGATCTTAACAGATTCAATCCTGCCTCCTCGATCGGCAAGTGCAGCCACAACAATGTTAAGGGCTGTATAAACCTCCGCGCTCAGGCCTGTTACATCTATGAAAAGATCGGTGGTATTTTTGTCCACCATTGTTAGCGTTCCGTTTATAATAGGTGGGAAGGAAAGCACCTGATCCTTAGCATCAAGTATAAGGGGATATTTTGAATAGCCGTCAAGAAGATGGGCAAAACGTGTGCCTTTGGGATGTTTTTCAAGAATGTCTGCCAGGTTCATGGGTTCGGTGAAATCGAGAGGAACAAATTCCACTGATGGGTCCGCACCGATATACTTGAAAGGTGGTTTGATCCCGGAGAGGTCATGAACTCCGATGGATACTTTCTTACGATCTCTCCCCAATCCCCAATGCAGGGATTCCTGCAGGTCCATCAGGGATTTTATTGAGGATTCGGTGAATTTGACTCCGCGGACAATCGCACAAGCAAGCACAGGACGGATATTATTTATATCTTCATCCAGAGATATTTCAACATCTGAATCATTAATATCATATATTACAGGCCCTGTTTCGATATCCATAAACCCACGCATTGCTCTGGAAACACCTTCGACACTATATAGGTCGGGACGGTCGGGGAAGAATTCGATATCAATGGATTTCTCTTCAAGACGTTCGATATCTGCTCCGATCATGGGAACCCTATCTATTATGCTATCCCGGTCAGTACCTGTAAGTTTTTCAAGGTCTTCATAATCCAGTGTTATAATGGGCATGGGGATCTTCCGTAAAGTTGGTCTGTATGCTTGGAAAGTAATGGGTATCTAAGATTTAATGTTTTTCATGGATAGGACAGAGGAGAGTGATATCCATAACTATAATAATGATTATAATATTATTAATGATATATATGTACACTGCATTTAGGCCCATAATACCCATAAATAATATTAATTTCCGGTGACAAAATGAGTGATGAAGATTCCGTAAAAAGGGGCATGGATTATTCAAGCAAGAGAGATAATTCAAAGAACAATAAAAACTCATCCACTGGCAAGCAAGAAGAATCGGGAGTGATAGAACCAAAACTTTTCAAACCCGGATCCTTCCGTAAAAATGAAAAATCCTCTCAAAAAGATACCTTGTTTGTTAAAGAAAAACAGGATGAAATTATTTTCACACCTTCCAAAGGTGAAAAAACAATACGTAGAGATAATCCGTCTGCAAACGAAAATAATGAAAACCAAAGTAAACTATCCGGTGGAGAATCAAATACGTCCTATTCTAAAGAAAGTTTGCCAAATCTCTTCACTCCACATCCAGAAAACGAAACTGCTGACAAAGATATTGAAGAAATACAGGAAAAAACAACTGAATCCGATGAATCTGAAGACCTAAATGACAGCGGTATGATGAAGACGTCCTTATCTCAAGCTCCTACTGCAACTGATGACACGGAAAATTTATTGGAAAAGGAGCTGGAAGAGGAAAATAAAGAATCAGGCGAAGAGACTGATTCACAAACTAAAATAAAAAAGAGTTTCAAAAATATTAATTTCGTCCAGAAAATACGTAATCTCCTTGAAAGAGAAATAGAACCAATCGAACAGTATGACCCTGCTATCCATGGTCCCATTACATATTTTGAAGGGATAGCAAATTATGAAGAAATTGAGAGATATTGGCTTGATGAGCCATTTTGTTTTGTAGTTATTCTTTATAATGAACTCCTCAATGATTATCTGTACCAGATCGTTGAGCCAAAATTGGATGAATTTGAAGAAGTTTTCCTGACAGAAATAAAGGATCGTTTGCGTGATGTTTTACTCGTGGAAAATATTGACAGACTGGCGGACAAAGAAAAGATACTGGAAGATAAGATACTGATCATCCTTACGGATTATGCTATAAAATTTACCCCTCTGATGTTGGGAAAAATCATTTATTATGTAAAAAGGGATTTTGTCAGACTGGGGAAAATAGATCCACTGATGTATGACGATGGAATAGAAGATATATCAGGTAATGGACATGATAAGCCTGTTTTTCTCTACCACAAAAAATACAGCAATATTTCAACTAATATCTACTTTGATGAAGATGAACTCAATTCTTTTATAATCCAGCTTGCTCAAAAAAGTGGTAAACATATATCTGTAGCCGAGCCAATGATAGATGCTACAATGCCTGATGGGTCCCGTATCCAGATGACTCTGGGTACAACTGTAACCACTCACGGCAGTACATTCACCATCCGTAAATTCAGTGAAACCCCGATTACACCAATTGACCTTCTTGAGTGGGGCACCTTCTCTGCAGCAGGAATGGCATACCTGTGGCTGTGTATTGAAAATAATAAGAGCCTTATATATGCAGGAGGCACGGCTTCAGGTAAGACTTCATCATTGAATGCAGTCTCCCTCTTCATACCAGAAAAGGCAAAAATCATTTCCCTTGAGGATACAAGGGAACTTAAATTGCCGCACATTAATTGGATACCGGGAGTAACCAGGGATTCATTTACAGCAGATGAAAGGGGAGCTGTTGACATGTACGACCTGCTGAAAGCGGCTTTGAGACAGAGACCCGAGTACCTGCTTGTAGGTGAGGTGAGGGGCAAAGAGGCACTGACGTTGTTCCAGGCAATGTCTACAGGCCATACCACATTCTCCACGATGCATGCTGATTCTGTGTCATCGGCAATTCACAGGCTGGAGAATCCTCCTATAAGTGTACCCAGGAATATGATCCAGGCCCTTGACATAATGAGTATTCAGGCACAGACATTTTCAGCAGGCAAACGTGTCAGGAGGAACCTGAAGCTTGTGGAGATCACCGATATAGATCCAAATACTCGCAATATTCGAACCAACGACATATTTACCTGGGATTCATCTACTGATTCCTTCAGGCATACAGGCAAATCCAAAGCATTGAATGATATAAAGCTACGAAGAGGCTGGAAAGAAGAAGATATAAAGCGAGAACTGCAAACCCGGCAAGATATACTTGAATATATGTTGGACAATGGCATAAGGGACTTTAAAGAGATTGCTACCATCATTAAAGAGTACCAGGCAACACCTGAAAAGACCCTTACCAGATTTGGAATGGATAAATGAAAGTGGTGGGATAAGCTTGGATGGATCACAAACTGAAGAAAATGACGCCCCAGTTGAATCTAATTCAACCGGGAAATCTGCGAATCCTGTCAATAAAACATCCCGCCTGACTCAAACCAATAAAATATCGCTCAAACAAAAAATAACAAATTCTTTCAGACATTTGAAAACACGCTTCAAGTTAAACAGGAAAAGCAATTCAGAGAAAGATTATGGTCAGATTGTTTTTGAACTTGCCAGAAAAATTCCTTTTGCCTTGCTGGGAGAAAGGGTTAAGGAAAAAGGCGACAGTTATTCAAACCTTCAGCTCCAGCTCAAACAGGCACGAATTCCTGTGTCTTATGAGATGTATGTATCAGCAGGGATATTTTATTCTGTTGTTGCCGGGTTTTTTGGGGCATTGCTGGGACTTTTATTTGCGTATCTTATTTTCACGATCATAGGATTACCTGATCAGCTCACCGGCATTCAGATCAATTCATCTTTTGAATGGTTACTGGCCTACAGGGATATTATAATAGGCTTTTTTATTGTAGTTTTCCTGACACTTGTGCTGGGAGGTATAACTTATGTTCTTTTCATGTTTTATCCTGCATTCCAGGCTGGCGAAAGGAAAAATAATATCGATCAACAGCTCCCCTATGCAGTAACTTTTATGTACGCATTAACAAGGGGCGGGATGAATATCCTGGATGTATTCAAATCCCTTGCAAAAGCGGAAGATACCTATGGGGAAGTGGCTGTTGAAGTCGATACCATTGTGAAGGATATGGAATATTTCGGACATGACATCAGAACCGCACTGACAAATATATCCAGCACTACCCCTTCAGACCGGTTTCAGGATTTGATATACAATCTTGTTACAATTATAGATAGTGGAGGAGATATTGCAAAATATTTCCAGGATAAATCAGACCAGTATTTGCAGAAAAGTATGGTGGACCAGAAAGGTTTCCTGGAAACACTGGCGTTGCTTTCTGAATCATATGTAACTGCATTTGTGGCCGGCCCACTGTTTATAATAATAATGGGAGTTATGATGATAATAATGGGTTCCGGTTCAAAGTCAATGGTGTATGCAATCATATATGCTGTCCTACCCATCGGTTCCCTCATGTTTGTTGTTATGATAAGCATAATAACACCTGGCGAGCTCGGGGAACCAAAGTTACTCAAGACCAATGATACATATGATCACGGAATTCCCGAAGTACCCCTACATCTCCAGCCGGTTTATGACGAAAACGGGGAAGTTATAGATGAAAATGAGGACAAAGTACAAAAACGCGGATATTTTGAAAGTTTCATCAAATCAAAAAAGGGCCTTCAATATAAGAAATATATAAGGAATCCTTTAAAGCCAATGCTTGAAAAGCCCGAATATACACTGATTATAACGGGCCCGATTGGTGCATGTATAATAATAATTCCTCTCCTGCTCAATATGAATGATGGCGGATTACCCACCGGGATAATTGATTTTATCGATGATTATCTTGTATTTGGATTTTTTGCAACAGTTGCCCCCCTGACAATATTCTATGAAAAGAAAAATCGGCGCAAGAAGAAGCTGGAACAAAATATTCCGGACCTGTTGAAAAAACTGGCCAGCACTAATGAAACCGGGATGACCTTACAGGATTCAATAAAGCTTATGTCAAGAAAGGAGACTGATACTCTCAGCAAGGAAATAAAAAAGGTATGGAGGGATATTTCCTGGGGAGTAAATATAAATGACAGTCTTGTCAGGTTTGCAAACCGACTGAGGACGCAGGTTGTGGCAAGGTCATTTACCCTTATTACCAAGGCCAATGAGTCCAGTGGAGATATAGGCCAGGTTTTACTTGTAGCATCACGTGATGCATCATCTGAACAGGATATGAAACGGGAACGTTCAATGAGCATGATGATTTATATAGTGATTATCTACATTGCTTTTCTTGTCTTTGTAGGTGTTATCTATGTAATATCCACTACCTTCCTGACAGAAATGGCAGATGCGGGTGCAAAAATGGCTGCTTCTGGAACACAGGGAAGTTTCCTTTCGAGTTTTAACCTGGATGAGTATACGAGATTATTCAAACATGCCTGTCTGATACAGGGACTGAGTTCCGGCCTGATGGCAGGAGCAATGGGTGAAGGAAAAGTCCTTGCCGGATTGAAACATTCAATAGTGATGATGACAATTGCATATGCTATCTTTACTTTGTTTATCTGAAGATGAGGATAACTATGAAAATTGCAGGAATCGATGAAGCTGGCAAAGGACCGGTAATCGGATCAATGTGTGTTGCCGGTGTTATTATAGATGAATCAAACATAAACGCCCTGAAGAACCTGGGTGTGGCTGACTCAAAAAAACTGTCCCCTAAAAAAAGGGAAAATCTCGCCCGCCAAATACGTAAATATGCCGATGGGATCTTTATTCAGGAAATAGAAGCCTGCCAGATAGATGAACTACGCAACATAATGAGCATGAATGATATCATGGTAAGGGGTTTTTCTAGTGTCCTCGAAAACCTGAAACCCGATCTGGCATATGTAGATGCTGCAGACGTGAACGCAGAAAGGTTCGGCAATAGACTTCTTGCTGCATATGAAAAGAAACATGAAGGAGAAAAAAGTCCAGAAATTATTTCCGAGCATCGTGCCGATGACATATACCCGATAGTATCTGCAGCATCCATTATTGCAAAAGTCAGAAGAGATGAGCTTATCGGAAATATCAAAACAGCTATCAATGAAGATTTTGGAAGCGGTTATCCATCAGATCCCAAAACCAAAAAATTCCTTCAGGAGTGGATGGATAAAAATGGAAATTTACCTGATTTTGTCAGGCATTCCTGGAAAACCGCTGCAAAAATAAAAGGAAGCAAATGATTATTTCCGGCCAGTTTCAACCATCGACTTAAACATCAAAAGACCATCATCAGAACCTATAATTGTCTCCGATGCTCTTTCGGGATGTGGCATCATACCCAGTACATTGCCCGTTCTATTTGTGATGCCTGCAATGTTATTACGTGAACCGTTTGGGTTGACAGCTTCGGTGGGATTGCCGTTTTCATCTACATATCTGAATACAACCTGATTGTTATCCTCCAGCTGTTGCAGGGATGCGTCATTATGGTAGTATTTGCCATCCTTATGGGCAATCGGGATGCGGATTATCTGACCTTTGTCATACTTTGAAGTAAAAGGCGTATTCGTATTTTCCACCCTCAGATACGACCATTCACATTTGAACTTGGGATAACTGTTTGTTGTGAGGGCGCCATCAAGCAGACCTGATTCAGTGAGTATCTGGAAACCGTTGCATATCCCCATCACTGACTTGCCATCATCAGCCAGTTTTCTCACGGCATCCATAATAGGTGTCCTTGAAGCAATAGCACCTGATCGCAGATAGTCACCATATGAGAAACCACCCGGGATTACAGCGGCCTCATAGCCATCGAGTTTTTCCTCTTTATACCAGACAAGTTCGGCTTCGATTCCAAGTACATCCTGCAAGACATGCAGGACATCATTATCACAATTGCTTCCACCGAACTGTATGATGGCAACGGTCATTCTATTTCCCTCAGGTCAATCGAGTAATCGTGAATGATAGGGTTTGCAATCAGTTTCTGACACATTTGGTCAACAAGTCCACGGGCATTTTCTTCTGATTCTGCATTAAGTTCAATGACATACCTTTTGGTGCTTTTAACACTCTCTGTATTATAGCCCAGGTGTCCCAGAGCACGCTTAATGGTAGTTCCTTCAGGGTCCAGCATACCGGCCTTTAGATTGATGGTGACTTCTGCCTCATATAGCATAATAATCCTCAGCTGTGATTGTAAAGTAGTCCAACCTAGACATAAATGATGTGTTATATAATCTCTTCTATAGACGCTGTTTTGCCCCCATTACCCGCTGTATAAAAGTAATATGGGTCAGGATTGCAATAAGTGCAAGTGCCTGCAGGAGGAAACCTGAAAGGGCGCCGATGATCAGAATTATAATTCTTTCTGATCTTTCTGCCACCCCTATATCAAGTTTGGATGCACCTGCCGCTTCGGCACGTGCACGTGTGTAACTGACAAGATATGAACCGATCATTGCAAACATACACCAAATCCACCCTTCTATAAAAAATCCGCTCCCTTGGATTGTGTTGTTTATAAAACCATAAATCAAGCCTGCAAAAACAATAGCATCTGCATAACGATCACATACCGAATCAAGTACCCCCCCAAAAGCCGATGTTGTACCACTTACACGTGCAACGGCCCCATCTAAAACATCAAGTACCCCTCCAAGAATTAAAAAAAGGGCACCGTATAAAAGATCGCCTTTTGCGAATTCAAAAGCTGCCAGAAAACTTACAAAAAGCCCAAGGTATGTGATGGTGTCGGGAGAAAGGGGGATCCTGGATGCAAATGGCAATACAGAATGACGTATAGAGTTTTTTAAATTACCCAGTATTTCCATCCCTCTTCATAAATTGGTAGTATGATCGTAGAGATATTGGGATTTCACATATATAAAATTAAACACAAATAATGGGTCCTTAGTAATTGGATGTTTGTTTTTTTTGCTGATTAAGGAGGGATATTGCTTTTTTCAGGTAATTTTTTGCTTCTTCACACTCCGGATCAAGATTTAATACATGAGAAAAACATCGTGTCGCTTCATCATATGCTCCTTTTAAGAAATGTGATATCCCCCGACAGTTCCACAAAATGGTTCTCTTTTCAGAAGAATCAGTTTCCCTGACATTTATATGTTCATAACACATAAGGGCCTCTTCATATTTTTCCATACTACAGAACATCATGCCTTTATTCAGCCATGCATTATCATAATCTGGATCAATCCCGATGGATCTGTCAAAACATTCAATCGCTTTTTCTGGCTATTTCAACTAGGAATAAACTATGCCTCTATTGTACCAGATATCGGGATTATTCCCATTAAGTTCAAGAGCATTATCAAAACAACGAATAGCTTCCTGGTATTCTGTCAGATCACTGTGAGCTATACCTTTATTTGTCCATACAAGAGCAATCGCTTCGTTATCCCAGATAAGAGAATCTTTTTCCACTTCGAGAACGCGTGAGTAGCAACGAATCTTGTCTTCAGGATATTCGGCATGAAAACCAAGCTGAAACCATTTTTCTGCCGCCATTCCTTCCATTTATAGTGTGCTCCTGACCACGCCAGATATTAAATATAAATACAAATATAAGGTTATTCGTAGTATAAAATACTTATTATCTATTACATATAATCATTCAAAAAGGACAGCACGAAAGTTCAACTTTGTAGAATTTACAACCATATATCCAATGCAATCTACTATCATACTTTTCTGAAATACTGACGTGATATAACTGGCAAATTTATATTCTGCGCCTTTCTTATTGGAGATTGCAGGGAAATAGAAAACTATAAATTTTTTGGCTCCATTATATAGAGCAAAAATGGAATTATGAATAGACGTCCAATCACTGATTCAACTTTATGGAGGGGGTGAATCAGGATAACAAAAATATATTCATAGTACAAAACATAATCCATAAATGGGGGTATTAAATGGATTTTCATCAAGAGGATATTACTACAATACATGATTTTTGCATTGATATCAATAAACTTGAAGAAAAAATCAAGCAACTTGAACAAAAGCGACCTACTTGCCTGATCATACCGATATTATACGAGGAAGTCGAAAAACTTCCCCTCCAGCAAATCGTGGAGGCATTAAATAAATGTGACTGTGTTAAACAGATAATTATTCCAATGGCAGCTGATAATCCTGAAGAATACAGAAAAGCTGCACAATTTTTCAGCCAGTTAAAAACCGACCATATGCTCATATGGTGTAATGGCAAAAGGGTCCAAAAGATCATTGATGAGATGAAAGAGATTGATCTTGACCTTACAGGTTTCCGGGGCAAGGGTATGGATGCCTGGTTGGGCCTGGGTGTTGCCAGCCT
Source organism: Methanohalophilus halophilus (assembly GCF_001889405.1). Classification (NCBI taxonomy): domain Archaea; kingdom Methanobacteriati; phylum Methanobacteriota; class Methanomicrobia; order Methanosarcinales; family Methanosarcinaceae; genus Methanohalophilus; species Methanohalophilus halophilus. The sequence continues at coordinate 1,367,898 of NZ_CP017921.1, read as the reverse complement.
GAATTCTTATGCAATTGCCCTGCATGATGCGGATATTGTCAATTATACACCTGCCATTCCGTTAAAACTTCTTTACCCTATAGTCAGCCGTGATCTGAATTTCTTTTTCAACAAAGGTTATTATGCAAGAGTGAACCTGGACAAAAAAACTATGCATGGACGTGTTTATCGTCTTTTTGTCCAGCCCTTGATGGATACCCTACACAAGGAACTGCGATGTGATTCAGAAATCCTGGACTATTTCAGATCTTTCCGCTACACCCTCTCCGGTGAATTTGCAATGACAAGCGATCTTGCGCTCAATATAAGAATCCCGGCCGATTGGGGACTTGAAGTCGGATTGCTTGCAGAAGTCTACCGCAATGCCACTTTCAAGAGGGTATGCCAGACAGACCTTGGATTTTACGATCATAAACATAAAGAACTTGGCCAGGACCGCACTGAAGGCCTCTGCAAAATGACCGGCGATATTTTCTCAACACTTCTACGTATAATCACAGAATCATCAAGTACTCCCATATCCCATCCACTTTTGCATAGTATACAGGTGAAATATAAGAGAAGAGGACAGGACCTTATTAGGAAATATTATACGGATGCCCTTTTCAATGACCTCAACTTTAATCGCCACGAAGAGGAAACTTATGTGGATATGTTCTCAAAGGTAATCATGAAATCCGGGGAAGAATATCTCGATAACCCCCATGATATGTTGTTGCCAGACTGGACAAGAGTCCTCTCCGCAATACCTGACCTCAGAGAACAAATATGTTATGCAGCACGCGAGGATGCCAGGGAATTCAACGGACATGTTTTTGAATATAAGTAACGTTAAAAATCTAATTGAAAAATAAAGATAGCAGTGTATTCTTTGTCATTTTATATACTTTTACATGGCACTGATTCCTTTTTTTATTTTTAAGAATTAGATTATATGCACGGCAGACGCACTGAAAGTCAGATAGACTTCCCTTCCAATTGAAAGTTCCATATCATCATATGTTCTTTTAGTAAGTACTACCCGGAAGGGTATTCCAGCATTGATGATAACGTTAACAATTGATTTCATTCTTGTAGCTTGGGTAAGTACACCTGAAAATGAATTCCGGGCACTGGATTCAATTGGGTTTATCGAAACCAGTATGTTTTCCGGCCTAATAGAAATACTCACATCTCCTGATTTAAGAGTGCTTGAAATTATTTTAAGATCATTAACATATATTTCTGTAAGATTATCCTGAATGAATGCTTTACCATGAAACAGATTTTCCACACCCACAAAGTCGGCAATAAATCTGGAATTGGGCCTGTTAAAAACTTCTTCTGCTGTGCCGACCTGCAGGATTTTTCCATCATGCATGACAGCTATTCGGTCAGCGAGGCTAAACGCCTCTTCAAAACTATGTGTAACGTGAATAGTTGTTGTCTTTTTCAACTGATGTATCCTTAACAATTCCTGTCCGATTCTGTCCTTTGTTCCTGTGTCAAGTGATGAAAGTGGTTCGTCAAGCAACAATAATTCGGGTTCGGTGATAATTGCCCTTGCGATTGCAGTCCTCTGTTTCTCCCCACCACTTAATGTTAAAGGCCGCCTTTCCAGCAGATGAGATATTCCAAGCATTTTAGCAGTATTTTCGACCATTTCTGTAATTCGTGATTTCTTAAAACCTTTGTAATGCAGTCCAAACTCAATGTTCTTTCGCACATCCATATTCGGAAAGAGCATGAAATCCTGATAAACCATGCTGATGTTCCTTTCTTTGGGAAGCTGGGAACTTATTTCTTTTCCGTTAATAATTATGGATCCATTATCAGGTTTATAGATTCCTGCAATTGTTTCCATAAGGATTGTTTTACCAGAGCCGGTGGGCCCCAATACGCAAAAATATTCCCCTTCCTCTATGTTCAAATCTACAGCTTCAAGTGCGAAATTACCAATTTTTCTTGAAAGGTTTTTTGTTTCTATCATCTTTTATCCGCACACCCCCGCTCAATATAGGGTTGCCATTCCACCCTTGCGTTCAAATAGATAAAGTGTGATTCCTGATATACATATCAATATTGTAGCCGCTGCAATGGCAAGGTCCAGTTCTCCTGAGGACATGTTAAGGTAGAGGGCAATGGGCAATGTTTCAGTTTTCATTCTGGTGGCACCTGCAAGTATCAATACAGCTCCAAATTCTCCCATTCCCTTTGCCCATGTGATCACGGAACCTGCAAATATGCCGTTCTTTGCAAGGGGCAATGTTGTTTTAATAAATGCCTGAAAAGGTGTGCAACCCAAAGTCTGGGCTACATGTTCATATCTTGGATTTATGCTTTCAAATGTTGAACGCAGTATCCTTATCATCAGTGAAATATTCACGGTGAACTGGGCGATAATTATTCCAGCAGGCGTGAATACAAATTTAAGTCCCATATTTGCAAGGTAATGACCGGTAGTAGATGTCCCAAAAATCAGCAGTAATCCAAGTCCTGACACAATTGGAGGCAATGCAAGGGGCATATCAAGTATTGTGTTGATAAGTGTTTTCAGAGGGAAATCATACCTGGCAAGTGCATAGGAAACGGGTATAGCAACGAATATGCACATAAGGGTAGATAATGCAGCCGTTAGAAGACTGAGTTTTATTGAAAATCTTATTTCTGGAGAGACAATGTTGGCAGTAAGGTTACTGATATCGGAGTGAGTGACTATTTCAAAAATTAGTGCAAAAATAAAAAGTACAAGCAGAAGCATAAGAAGCAATGTTATTTGCTTGAATCCTATCTTTTTCATAGAATAACTCCTGCGTCAATTTAACGGATAACTTACATTTCAACCAATTCAGTTATTTTCTAAATATGCATACTTTTCATCAGGATAGGTGGTAAATCCATATTTTTCAAAAACTGCTTTCCCTTCACTGGAAACGATAAAATCTACAAATTTGTTTGCAGCTTCTTTATCTGTGGAAAAATTGAGTGTACCGATTGGTATTATTTTTACGATATTATCTTCTTTCGGTATCTCGACTACATTGAAACTCTCGTCATTTATCACAAGGTCCTCCCAGACTATGGATGCATCTGCCTGAGCCAAGGAAACATAGGTGACAAGTTCGTTCACAGTGGCGCCTCTTGCAATGACGTTTTCCTCGACATTGCCATATATTCCTTTTTTAGTCAGCATTTTCTGGCAGAGAACGCCTATGGCTGCGGCTTGAGGGTCTCCAAGTATTATTTTTGTATCCTCATTTGTGAAGTCACTTAAATTATCGATCTCTGCAGGGTTTCCTTTTGGTGTCACAATCACAGGTACATGGTAAGCGACTTTATCTATATTATCAATCAGCCCTTTTTTGGAAGCAACATCAAAATAATAGGTTGCACCGGGCATGTAAATATCTCCTTCACCTGTGAGTTCCATCTGTGTCAGGAGCGTATTGGAACCTGCATAATTGTATTGTACAACAATGCCGTATTCATCTTCAAACAATTCTCCAATATCCTCCATTGGCTGGCGCATCCCAGCTCCGCAGTAGACTAGGAGAGGAGTATTGCTTACCTTTCCTTCTGAAATAAGATTATTATTCCTTGAATCCTGATCTTTTATCTTGCTTTCTGGATTTCCAACACATCCGAGACATAATATGCAGCAAAGAGATATTGCAACAACTTTTAAAATTGAATCCTTCATTCTACACCCTCTCACAAATTATGATTTTGACCTATTCTATGAATTGACAAATATTGTTTCATCCTGATTATGACAACTACGCGTTATGTATCACCAAACATAACGGTATACCTATTCTTTTTTGCTATATATATGTACCTGATATCCCGGAAGCAATTCGATTCGGATATGCGAATTCCTTACTTCATTATAGAAGTGAGACAATTTTTACAGTTCCTGTATCTATGAAATTTTGTCTTATTTATTGTAAAAATAGTTAAATATATTTAATTAAAAATAAAATCTTTATCTCCGTCCATATCCAGAAACAGGTTTCCCGAAGGGATTGAAAAGTTAGGTTTAAATAACAAATACAGAGCATACCATTATCATGATATCCCAAAAAGTAGCAAACATACCACCTTTTTACGTTATGGAGGTACTGGAAAGGGCCCAGCAGCTCGAAGCACAGGGTAAAAGTATTATTCATCTGGAGATTGGAGAACCGGATTTCCCCACCGCCCCACATATATGTGAAGCTGCCCGCAATGCCCTGGATGCCTGCAATACAACCTACACACATAGCCAGGGGATACCCGCACTAAGAGAGGCAATAGCTGACGACTACAACACACGTTTTGATCTTGATATCGATCCTTCTCAGGTAGTTGTCACTTCAGGCACAAGCCCGGGTTTGATGTTGAGTTTCATGGCTCTTGTTGATGAAGGAATGAAGGTCGCTATGTCAAATCCCCACTATGCCTGTTATCCCAATTTCGTCAAAGCCATTGGAGGCAAGGCAGTCCTCGTTCCTACAAAAGAGGAAGAAGGCTACTGCCTGAATTCTGATAACCTCTCGGCAAATATTGATTCTGATACAGCTGCTATTCTCATGAATAGTCCTTCCAATCCTGCAGGTTACCTGATGCCAGCAAAAGAGATGCAGGCAATCGCTGAGGTGGCAGGGACGATTCCTATAATCTCCGATGAGATTTACCAGGGACTTGTTTACGGGGATGCAAAAGACCACAGCATACTGGAATACACGGATAATGCAATCGTACTCAATGGTTTTTCCAAAAAATACTGTATGACCGGCTGGAGACTGGGATACATGATCGTACCCCCTAACATGATCCGGTTGATCCAGAAGATGCAGCAGAATTTTTTCATATGCGCCAACAATTTTGTCCAGCACGCAGCAGTTGCAGCGCTCAAAGGTCCACAGGACCATGTGAAATCAATGGTTGAGACCTATGACAAACGTCGTATTTACATGCTGGAAAAACTCAAAAATATCGGTTTTGGTGTTAATTACGCCCCAGATGGTGCCTTCTACATTCTGGCTGATGCACGTAAGTTTACCGGGAATTCACTTGAATTCAGCAGACAGGTTCTGGAAGAAACCGGAGTGGCCATCACACCTGGAATCGACTTTGGGTCCTGCGGAGAAGGCCACGTTAGATTCTCTTATGCCAACAGTTTAGAAAATATAGAAAAAGGAATGGAAAGACTTGATGCTTTCCTTAACGGGTAATCTTGCTGCTTTGGCGCTTACGCAACATCTTTTCTGTTTCGATCACAAAGAACACAGAACTGGCAATTATTACTATAATTACCCAGTCAACGAGTCTTAAAGGTGCTGTGTCAAGGATACTATTAATCAACGGGTTATAGGTTATCAACAATTGTAGCAGGATTACCACAATCACCCCGGCCAACATTGACATGTTGGAAAATAGCCGGCCAAATATATTTTCATAAATGGATTTTGAACTGAAAAGGTAGAAAATCTCAAAGAATACGATTGTATTCAACGCAATGGTTTGTGCTGTAGCTACTGAGGTTTTCTGATCATTGATTTCAAAGAAGAACAACAGGAATGTTGCTGTTACCATCAGAAGGGCAACTAAAACGATTCTTTGCTTTATAACCGGCAGTAAAAGCGGCTCTTCGGGAGGACGTGGATGTCTTCTCAATAACAGGGATTCCTTCGGTTCAAAGACAATTGGTACACCCAGACAGATTGCTGTTACAGTATTAATCCACAATATATGTAGAGGCAATAGAGGAGGATTGGTAATTCCCAGCAGCACCGCAGCCATTACAGCAAGCCCCTCAGCGGCATTGGTGGGCAGCGTCCATAAAATCACCTTCTGGATTTTGTCGTAAACATCCCTGCCTTCCTCCACAGCATTTACAATGGAAGCAAAATTATCATCTGCAAGTACCATGTCCGAGGCCTCCTTGGCGACCTCTGTACCGGATTTGCCCATTGCAACTCCAATATCTGCCCTTTTGAGAGCTGGTGCATCATTTATTCCATCACCTGTAACAGCCACAACCTCTCCTTGCTCCTGCAGCAACCTGACAATACGTGATTTATTTTCCGGGGAAGTACGCGCAAAGACAGAAACCTGTTCTAATTTTTCATGCAGGTGCTCATCCGACATGCTATCAAGTTCTGAACCTGTAAGTACACCTTCTGTGGTAATCCCAAGTTGATTTGCGATACTGTGGCCTGTGAGTCCATGATCCCCCGTTATCATGATTACACGGATACCGGCTGTATTACATTTTTTGATGGCATCCTTGACCTCTTCCCGGGGAGGATCACGCATTCCCTGCAGCCCCAGGAAAATAAGATCATCGATATCCTCTTCCTTTAATTCTTTCCTGTCAGTTCCCACTTCCCGGTATGCCATGGCAATAACCCGCAGGCCTTCAGATGCCATTTGTGAAGCAGCTTCAAGTATTTCGCTCGGATCAAAAGCCTCATCATCTCCGTACTTTGAGGAACACATCCTAATTATTGTTTCAGGTGAGCCTTTTACAAAAATTACATTGGATTTTTCATCCTTTTCATGCAGGGTTGCCATAAATCGCTTTTCAGATTCAAAAGGCAGTGAATCAATACGAGGCAAATGGAAAGACGATGCTTTCAAAGCGGATACCAACAATGCCCCTTCTGTGGGATCACCAACAACACCTCCTTCTTCACGCAGATACGCATCGTTACACAGGGAACCTGCCTTGAGGGTCTCCATCAAGGAACCATAATCATAAGGGGAAACTTGCACTCCTTCGCTGGCAAAGTCCCCTCTGGGCGAATAGCCTTCACCTGTAACCTCAAACCAGCCTTCAGAGGTGTATATGGTTGTTACGGTCATTTGGTTCATAGTCAGGGTGCCTGTCTTATCGGAGCATATTACAGTAGCTGACCCCAATGTTTCCACTGAAGGCAGGTTCCTTATGATGGCATTCTTTGATGCCATGGATTTTACCCCTATGGCCAGTGATATGGTGATAAGAGCTGGCAAACCTTCAGGAATAGCCGCAACTGCAAGACTCACTGAAGCCAGAAAGATTTCCAGGTTCTCAAAGCCCTGCAGACGTCCAATAATAAATGTCAGGACCGAAACAAAGAGGATTACAACAAAGAGTAATTTCCCCAGATGGTTTATGTTTCGTATAAGGGGAGTGGAAAGACTTTCCGATTCCTTGATGAGTTCTGAGATCTTGCCTATCTCGGTACGAGGCCCGGTTGCCACCACCACACCATATCCAACACCCTGCGTTACAAGAGTGGCTGAGAAAGCCATATTTTTCTGGTCTGCAAGTGGTACATCCTCACCGGAGATGGTTGTGGTTTTCTTTTCAACAGCCATGGATTCGCCGGTAAGAGCTGATTCATCGATACGCAGGTTCTTGACCTGGAAAAGCCTTACATCGGCAGGCACCCTTGCACCGGCCTCAAAGAGCACCACATCCCCTACCACCAGTTCTCGACTGGGGATGACTTTGCGCTGCCCATTGCGCAGTACAGTAGCTTCGGGACGCATCATTCGGGCAAGGGATTCCAGAGCGTTTTCAGCCTTTTTTTCCTGCACAAAACCAATTATTGCATTGGCCAGGACCACGCCGGCAATCACAGCAGTATCTGCATATTCATTTAAGAAGAACGTGACTATTGCAGCAGCGATTAACACATAGATCAACGGGCTTGCAAATTGCCTGGCAAAAAGATACAGTGGACCATGTTTCTTTTTTGCCTCAACTTCATTGTACCCATAAGTAGATAATCGGAAAGATGCTTCATCTTCGCTTAAGCCTTCCTTATTGCTTTCAAGGAGAGAAAAGGTCTCCTCTGCATTAGCACGATACCACTTAACCTCCCCACTCATAAAAAAAGGAATGGAATTATGGAGTTAAAGATTTTGTGATTGAATAAACCTCTCCCCAGAAATCCCCATCTGAATAATAGGTTAACATTGATATCTTTATCAATGTTTGTATAAGTAACTGAAATATGCACCATGATGAAATAGAATAGAGGCAAATATAATAAAACAAGGTGTGAAGATGGTTAAAAGACAAATTGAAAGTGTACTTATAGAAATTCCAAAAGGAAGTCGAAATAAATATGAGTATGACAAGGAAAAGGAAATGATAAAGTTTGACAGGATGCTTTTTTCTTCGATGGTCTATCCCTGTGATTACGGTTTCTTTCCCAACACCCTTGCACTTGACGGAGACCCTTTAGATGCATTGGTATTAACATGGGAACCCACATTCCCCGGTTGTTTGATAGATGTGCACCCTGTTGCACTATTTGATATGAAGGATGATAAAGGCAGAGATGAAAAGATACTATGTGTTCCGGAAAGTGACCCATTGTGGATACACATAGAAATAATAGATCAGGTCCCACCTCATCTGTTAAAGGAGATTACTCATTTTTTTGAGACGTATAAAAACTTAGAAAATAAAGATGTGGAGATAATCGGATGGAAAAGTCTGGAAAATGCAATCAATGTAATTAAAGAAGCTAAAAACAGACACATAAACCAAAAGTAACTTTCTGCAAATAATCCCTATTAGATCTTAACACCTATTGAAAAAGAGAGACGCTGAGGGGGAGATTCGAACTCCCGAGGGGTCAAGCCCCACAAGCTTTCCAGGCTTGCGCCGTACCGCTAGACTACCTCAGCAAATATGATTTCATGTACGCTGCATACGTTTTGTATTCCAGCGACTCGGATAAACATCGGCATCCATTATTACTCTTTCGGTGATAGCAGCAATTCCGCTGGATAAATCCAGGATCTCAGATGAGTCCATTGATGCTTTTGCAAGAGCAACAACTTCACCTTTCAAACTAAAAACAGCAACATCAGCCTTTTTTTGGACATCAGAATCGAGACCGACAATACCCGGTACTGTAAGTGCTGCCCCATGACAAATCGCACTCACGGCGGAATCACGGATTGTGATGTGCGGCAAGTGTACAAGGGCTTCCTCCATTGGCCTAATAATACGACGCAAATGGTCTTCATCACCATTTTCCTGCCAGAATACAAAAGCGTCTTTCAGGTCATGCAGAGTGACAAGCGATGACTCATCAAATGGTCCTGTACCAACCCTTCTGAGCTGTTGCATATGGGCCCCACAGCCAATCACAAGCCCGATATCATGACAGAGTTTGCGTATATAGGTTCCTGCCTCACATCTAACCCTGAAAAGTACAAGATCGTCTTCGACTTCCAGAACATCAAAGGAATAAATATTGCGCGTCCTGATAGCACGCTTGACTGCCGAAACTACAGGAGGGGTCTGGTATATAGGACCGGTAAATTCATCGCATACCTTTCGCACACGTTCTTCAGGAACATTTTCATGGAGGCGCATGAGGCAGATATATTCCTTGGCTGAAAGACGAAGTGCGGAGACAGCTTTTGTTGCCTTACCCAGCATAATCGGCAAGACCCCTGTCACACGTGGATCCAGGGACCCTGAATGGCCTGCTCTGGGAAGTTCAAGCATATCCCTGACCCACGCAGTGACCTCATGACTTGTAGGCCCAGCAGGTTTGTCAAGGTTTACCACTCCCATCCTGATGTAAAAAGAGAGAGGACGCTTAAGAGGAGGACAACCATAAGACGGATCTGTATGAGCAGCTGCTTTGAGAATATATTCCCTTTGTCGGGTTAAATCGTAATCAGCATTAATATTATTCGTTAAAAAACCCACCCAGATTATCAATTGCGGCCTTTAATATATCACATATCTGGTATTGGTTCCAGCGGTTTGACTCGATCACCAGATCATAGATTGAAAGGTCATTTATATCTATATCATATATTTCGCGATATCTCAAAGCTTCGGAAGATTCCCTTTCTATTGTTTCGTTGAGTTTTGCTTCAAAAGAAGAACCTTCACGCCCAACGATACGTTCAACACGGACCTTTCGGGATGCTTTGAGCCATATACACAGTGCTTCATCACCTGCCATATGACCGGCAAGCCTGCCCTCCAGAATTATGTTATCCCGGCTTAAAGCAATATCTTGCTGTCTCTCATCAATCATCCTGTCTATTGCAGGATCGGATTCGGCAAGTTTTCCAAATTCACCCAGACTCATGGAATGTTCTTTTGCAAGATTGCGGAAAACGTCACCTGCTGAAATCATTTCGATGTCATAATGCAAGGCGAGCATGCGGGACACGGTGGTGGTTCCACTGCCCGGAAGACCGCTTATAGTAAGAAGCATTCACACGCCACCGATATCCAGAGCCTTTCGCACAACCTGACTGATAGCCAGAGAAGTGATAAAATACCAGAATATCCAGTACTGGATAGGCCCGATTATAGGAGTTGTCAGAAGGGTCTCACCCATGAAGGGGAATGTAAGTACAGCACTACCATGTTCACTTATGTAGTAATATGCCCACATGAAAAGTGGAAGGGATATAATACTAATATAGGCCATTGGCTTGAACTGCTGCTTGGACATTTCCATCTGGTCAGACATCATTTCCTTACGCTGCTCATCCAGTTTATTGATCATGTAATTGTTCTGGGCCAACTGCGCTTCACGATACTCCTTTTGGAAAGATTTCATACGCTCCTGAGTACTGCGCATAAGTTCCCAGTCAATAGTATATTTCTGGATAAGAGAAGCATAAAGAGCAGTAATGGCAGCCATGATAAAAAGCATAACATGGAAATTACTCTCACCAACCAGCATGATGATTGGGTCCATTATAATTCCCACAATCGATCCGATTATTTCCCTGCCTTCCTCGCCAATCAGAACGATTCCAAGCATAAGAGATATACCTACAGCTATGACAAATCTTTCAAGCAGCTGTTTTAATTTTGCATTTTCCAAGGCAACCATCACCGACATTTTTCATTAAATTCAATTCACATATTTATCAAGGACACCACGAATATCATCAAATACATCCTTTATGTCCTTTTCGCCATTGATATGCACCACTAAATCCTTGTTAGCATAATAATCTATCAATGGCTGTGTCTTATTTTTATAGGATTCCAAACGCTGGCGAATGACTTCTTCCTTATCATCATCACGCTGGTACAGTTGTCCCCCACAGGAGTCACAGAGACCTTCATTTTTTGGAGGATTGAACTTTATGTGATAACTGTTACCACATTTACACATGTAACGACCGGAAAGGCGTCCTACAAGTTCTTCATCCGGAACATCAATATTCAGCACGACATCCAGTGGCATTCCGATTTCATCAAGAATACCATCCAGGGCATCAGCCTGTGGTATTGTACGGGGATAACCATCCAGCAAATAACCTTTCTTGCAATCAGGTTCTGCCAGACGATTTTTAATAATACCTATCAGAACTTCATCGGGCACAAGTTCTCCGCGGTTCATGTAATGCTCCGCCTTTTTGCCCAGTTCGGTTCCTTGCTTTACATTGGCCCTGAGGATATCCCCCGTAGAGATATGGGGAATATCATAGTATCTGGAAAGTTCTTTGGCCTGGGTGCCTTTTCCGGCACCCGGTGGCCCAAATAACACCACATTCATATTTTTACTTCCTAATATTACTCCTGTCCGAAGAAAGACCGCATCATTGGATGCATTTCCATCATCTGTTCAGAAGCGATGTCTTCATACAACCTGTAGACAATACTTACAGTCAACAGAAGACCTGTACCACCTGCTCCACCAATGGTACCAAGCAAACTGGCAACCAATGTCAGAACACCGATAAATGCACCACCTATTATAGTAACCTTGGGAATATAGCGGTCCATTACCTTTTCAATACTGCCAATATTTCTCCTGAAACCGGGAATCTGCATACCGGAATTAAACACTTTTCTGGCCGTGGGTTTGGCACCCATTCCTGTAGTCTCTATCCAGAACAGCGCAAATATGATACCACCGGCAATCAGGAAGGCTGCATCCACAATTACGTGGAGACCAATCTGCCAGAGTTCAGGGGCAGCCACACCATAACCTGTAAAGGTTTCCTGTACTAAAGAAGGAATCCAGTCATAAGGACTATGGATAGGAGCCAAGTAATACATTAACCCGTTTATAGGGGTTGAACCGGAGTATTCTCCAAAAATTGTAATACCCCGACCTGCAAGCATAAGACCGATTAACTGTATGTTTGCCTGTAGTGCCCTGACAAGGATCATCGGCAGAACTGAAGCATAGATCAATTTCACAGGGAAACGACCTCTTGCCCCTTTCACAGAACTATGTGCAAGAGGAATTTCAATACGGGTACTTTCTGCATATACGACCAAAAAGAAGATTGCAACTGTAGTGATAAGCGCCAATATCCCACCCTGTATCAGGATAAACATGAAACCATCACCGGAGAAAAGATAATCTGCTCCTACATTCTGGATGATATAAAGCCATTTGGGAATAATACCGGAAGGCAATCCTGATGAATCGGGTACCCAGTTAATTAAACCAGTCACAATCTGCTGAGAAACACCCGCAACAATGAAAAGTCCTACACCAGATCCAATACCCCATTTGGAAACAATTTCGTCCATAAAGAGGATCAATACTCCACCCACACATATCTGGAGGAATATCAGGAATGTAATTACTCCCAGACCCACTCCCAGAGATGCGGCAATACCTGCATCAGGCTGAATGTAACCTCCAATAATCTGAGGCAGCGCAGTAAGTACAATCATAACGAATACTAGGAACTTTTGGGCACCCTGGAAAAATGCTTGATCCCGGGGATCTGACATGTCCAGTTTTATAATATCTGCACCTGTGAGAAGCTGAAGAACAATGGATGCAGTAACAATAGGCCCAATACCAAGAAGCATCAAAGAACCAGAAGCTCCAGCAAAGAAAGCCCTGTATTGTTCGAATAGGTCAATGGATTCCGAGGAAAGCCCAAACAGAGGTACATTTGCAAGAGCAAAGTACAGCATGAGGATCCCCAGAGTCCACAGCAGTTTATTCTTGAAGTGAACATGCCCTTCCGGACTTGCCACAGCAGGTAATCTGTTAAAAAACGGTTCTAAACTTTCCTTAAAGCTCATCAATTACACCTTTTGCCGGGTTCCAATATTGTAATATATAAATGTAAATATATCGGACAGGTTAATAAGAGTAATGTCATTTAGACATTACTCTTTTATAGCAACACATGATCCGCCGGCTTCCTCGATCTTTGATCGAGCAGATCCGGAAAAACTGGATGCTGTAATTTCCATTTTTTTGTTAACCTTTCCTGAGCCCAGAACTTTTTCAATTTCCAGGTCTGCAAGATTGATCTTATAGACACCATCCTCAACATTTGCAAGACCATCCACTACAAGCTGGTCTGCAAGTTCATCAAGTTCACCCACATTTACAATGGAAACTTCATGAATTGATTTCAAAGGACGTTTGAATCCATACTTACCGTGGGTGTAACCACCCTGGAGTGCAAGGACAAAGTGGTGATTCACTTCGCCACATCTGCCACGCCCACCGCGGTTTCCAGCACCACGCCTGTTTTTGGTAGTACCGCCACCACAGGTTCTGGAACCCCTGTACTTCTTTGTTTGAGTTTTACCCATGATCTCACCTCATCTTGTTAAGAAGAACATTGATGTTTTCATCATGGTTACCAAGTACCCCACCCTTCTGAGTAGGTCTCTTGATACCTGAATGACCTTTCCTTGGAGGATGCAACCTGAATACGGGTTTCAGACCTGGAACTGCGGAAAAACTGGCTTTGCCTTCGGAAACAGCTTCTGCAAAAGAAGCAATCGAATCAAAATCTGTATTTTCAGCAATGTATTCATCGGTAAGGGAAATCCCACCTTCAACTTTACCACGATTGGCAAGAATCTGGGCAAGGGTTTGTGCGTCAATCTTACCATAAGCCACGTAGTCCTTCACTTTCTGGATCATACCACTGTTATTGGGTGTCTCATCGAGTATCACACAGTGATTTATACGATTCAGGCGAAGCATAGTTAATGTATCAGAAATTGTTTTCCTGACATTAACATTTCCACGCATTCTTATAACCGCATACATTTTCAGGCCTCCTTACATTCCATTTTGAGAGGTTCCCTAATTGTACCGGTATGCTTGAGAGCATTGTAAGTTGCTTTGGCAAAATTGAGGGTAGTTCTGGTCTGACCTTCGGTCCTTGTCCAGACATCCTTGATACCGGCCTTTTCAAGCACTTTTCTTGCAGTGTCCCCTGCAGCAAGACCAAGACCCCTGGGAGCTGGTTTGAGTTCTACATTAACACTGCCTGCTTTGCCACGCACCTCGGAAGGAACAGTATGTGGAAGTCCACAACCACATTCCCAGGAACCACAGCCACGTTTTACACGAGTAATGTTCATCTTAGCGTTGCGAATTGCCTTGCGGATAGCAGGTCCAACCTGTCCGTCTTTGGCCTGACCAAGACCTACATACCCGTCACCATTTCCTACAATAACTGTTGCCCTGAACTTGACACGTCTTCCAGAATCAGTCATCCTCTGAACCATGTTAATATCAAGTACTTCATCTTCAAGACCGGGTAACAGTATATCCACAATATTAGATTCCCTGATTGGCAAACCTGACTCAATAGCTTCATCCATGGAAGTTATCTGTCCTTCAGCTACCAGACTGCCAAGTCTTGTAAGAGGAACCCAATCTTCTTCATATTGATATGCCATATAACCACCTTAATTGAAATCCGAAAGGATCTTTTCTTTTGTCGCCTCGAAAACCTCTGGCAGATTTGATCCTTCAAGATATTCTGCCACATGTTCTCCACTTATGCGCTCATCTGATGGGAATACAGCAGGATTGTGCGGGATATCCATTCCGGAATCCACTACACCTTTAAGAGCTGCATAGACTTTACAACCGGCAGAGGGAGATTGTAATCCAATATCCAGAACACCTGTTTCATAGCCTTCAGCAAGCGCTTTGTTTCCAAAAAGCAAGCCTGTAAGATAAGCTGCAGTGGTGTTGCTGGTAGATCCCTCATAACCGTATTTGCCCAATTCGCCTGAAATTGCGGAGACAAGAGTTTCGTCTCCTTCATTATTTGGAATTACCAGCTGTATCCTGACATTCCTAATACTTTTCCTAACAACAAGACGATTTTCTTTTGAAAGGAGCAGTCTCAGACGTTGGTGATAATCAGTACGCCCTTCCCTTCGTCTTCTGAAAGGAACTTTATAACGGGGGCCTGTTGCCATGATTTATCCTCCAACATATAATATGTAAATTCATTTTAATCAATACTCATTCATCTTTTCCGATATCCAGGTGAGCTTCAAGATGAGCAACACTTCTGTATTCCCCACCTTTGGCTTTCCTGTAAACCTTACAATAGGTGGATCTGTCGAGTGTACCATCATCACGAAGTTCTTTGAGCCTGCGACGAAGTGCACGGATCTTTTTCATCCA
This sequence comes from Methanohalophilus halophilus, assembly GCF_001889405.1. Taxonomy (NCBI): domain Archaea; kingdom Methanobacteriati; phylum Methanobacteriota; class Methanomicrobia; order Methanosarcinales; family Methanosarcinaceae; genus Methanohalophilus; species Methanohalophilus halophilus. The sequence goes on along the minus strand of NZ_CP017921.1, from coordinate 1,352,524 downwards.
TTGCTCTTTACGAGGGTTTCTTGCACCTTTCTTACCTTTTCTGGATCCATGACCCTTTCTGTGGCCATATTTCCTCTTGGCATCCCTTGCACGAGCCCTGCCACGACTTACACCTTTTACCGGTGCAGACTTAATATTACCACTTTCAACAAGTTCACGAATATCTTCCCTTGTGATCGCAGCAGCGATATCCTCCGATGCTTCGGGGTCAAGCCAGACACGGTTCAGGCCGCACCCTAATACTTTAGATGCGATCCTGCGCTGGTTGTTGAGATTTGTCATCTCACTGACCTCCTTTGCGATTGAATATCTTTATACCCATTTCATCCGCTTTGGATTCAATAAGAGCTCTTTTCCTGCCGCCGACTTTGCCGGATATACGGATTGCCTGTATGGAGGCATCGATATCTTCCACATCAGCCGGGTTGTGCACAAGCACCTCTACAAAGCCGGATGGATGTAACCCCTTTACTGTTTTGGGACTTCCATAACCTACCTGTGCGATAGCACCCTTTGCAACATAATGTCTACGCAGTTTGCCCTGCAAACCTCTGGGACGTCTCCAGTTGGAATCAAGACGCTTGAATTTGTGGGAACCCGCTCTTTTGAAAGTGGGTTTTTTACTTTTCTGGATTTTGCGTGCCTTAAAAAGCCTTTTACATTCGGCATCTTCGAAAAGCCCACATTTTAAATCAGTATTCTCTTCCATTAAGACCACCTATCTCAACTCTTCTCAATAAGATATAATCCGTCCTGGAATACACGGGGATCAAAAGATTTGATGCGGGTAATCTGTTCCATATTGGAAGCAGTTTGTCCTACATCTTCCCTGTTGATGCCAGTAATTGTCACTTCATCAGAGCTGGTTTTGACTTTGGTTTCACCAATTATTCTGGAAACCCTTGCTCTTTTCTCACCAAGGAAATTATTGATAAGCAATTTATCTCCTTCAACTTTAAGCTGCATTGGAAAGTGAGAGTAAACTACTTTCATCTTATACTCAAAACCATTGACAACACCATCCATAAGATTGCGTATGTGAGAAGCAAAGGTTCCAACCATTGCTTTTTGCCTTTTCCTTACGGACTGACAATCCACAGTTACTTCAGATTCATCAACGGTAATAGTGATCCCGGGATACCAGAGACGCTTTGTGTTGGTACCTTTTTCTCCTGAGGCGGTGAATGCCTTATTTTCATAAGAAACTGTCACACCTTCAGGGATTGGGATTGCCTTTTTCGTTTCTTTAACCATATCAACTTCCCCTTATCTTCAGTAGACAAACGAAAGGAGCTGACCTCCGACATTTTGCTCACGTGCCTGGTACTGGGAGATTACCCCAGCAGGAGTAGTGAGAATTAATGTACCGAAGTTTCTTGCAGGAAGGAATTGCTTTTCCCATTTTTCGAGGTTATCAGCACCTACTGAATGTCTGGGTTTAATAGCACCACATTTGTTTATCCTTCCGGCAAGTTCAACCTTATAGAGACCAGCTTTGCCGTCATCTTCAAACTCAAATTCACCGATATATCCGGATTCTTTCATTACTTTCAGGACGTTGCCAATCAGTTTTGATGCAGGTTTGACGGTACATTCCTGTTTACCTACGGATTCTGCATTCTTAATTACCGACAGAGCATCTGCAAGAGGATCTAATAATACCATAATCAATCACCTCATGTATATTTTTCAAAACCCATTTCATGGGCTACTTCCCTGAAACAATGCCTGCAAAGGTAGATGCCGTATTTACGGATCAATCCCTGCTTACGACCACATCTTCTGCACTCGCTGGCACCACGTCCAAAACTTTTCTTGGTTTGTACCATTATACGACCTCCACCGCATATTTCTCCTTGAAGAATGAAATTGAATCATCCTTTGTTATTTTATGTGAACTGGAGATTTTATGTTTTGAAGCACGCCTTTTCTTGACCCTGTAACCCGGACGGTTTACTATGACATTTATGTCCATTCCAAAGATACCGATATTCGGATCATATCTCATTCCAGGGAAATCAGTGTGCTCCTCTATTCCAAAAGCCACGTTTCCATCATTATCAAACTGGGAAGCAGAAAGTCTTTTCTCAATGATGTTAATCGACGTTGAAAGAAAATCTTCTGCATTCTTTCCCCTGAGGGTTACTTTACATCCTATTGGCTCATGCTTTTTGATACCAAAGGAAGGCATGGTTCTTCTGGAATAACATCTGACAACTCCCTGTCCGGTGATAGTTGACAATATTCCTTCTGCATCAACAAGATGCTGACCACTCTCTCCTACACCCATATGGACAATTACCTTGTCAACCCTGGGATCTCTCATGGGATTAGTCAATCAGCTCACCACCCATTGCAATTTCAGGTTCGTTTTCGCCAATTACAAAAACATAATCCTCAATTGTTTCGAAATCGGTTGCTCCTGAAATGGAGACCGTATTCTTCTTGGAACTGAGAACGGTGTTTATCTCGGCAATCTTTCCGACCTCTCCGGTGTGGCTACCGCCTACAATCAGGGCAAGATTACCTTCTTTGTATTCGATGTGCTTGAGGATCTCTTTACCAGGAATGGACATCACAATAGAATCCTTCCTGTTGTAATCGTTTGATCCAAGCACATTGGACCCGTCGTCGAGATTAAGCTGTAACCTGCCACCTTTTATACAGGTCTTTCCGTCAATCCTGCAAAGCTTCTTTTCCTCGATACCTTCCATTTTCTGGAGGGAAAGCCTTCCCATTCTGTCAAGCAAAACCCTGTAAGAAGTGTTATCGGAAGGAATGGTAATAATATCCATTATCCCTACGGGTAAACGAACATCTTTCCGTACTACACCGTCAACCAGAACTTTCCCTTCGGAAAGGACTCTTTTTGCCTCTGCCCTGTTATCCACTATGCCAAGCATATCACGAAGCACTACGGCAAGAGGTACGCTCTGGTCTTTGTTGTGAGGGCCTGGCCTTGTAGAGGTTATCCATTTTCTAGATTTCTTGGATATCTGCCAGCTCTTCGGGACAGATATTCTCTTTTGATGTTTGCCCACACTATCACCTGCTCTTTAATAATCTTGATTCTCTCTGTTTATCTTTCAAATCCAGTGATGTAATCATTACATTTGACGGATAAAGCGGCCTGGGCACTTCAGTCCCATCTGCCTTGGTGACGTAGACGCCCTCAATCACAATCATTCCACTTTTTAGAGAAGCACCTTCTACCAATCCTTTTGTTCCTGCATGGTCACCACGCATTATCTGTACGGTATCGCCTACCGCTACAGTTGCGTTGCGCCCGTACTTGGAACGCAGGTCCTGGGAAAGAGGAGCCTTCATATATTTTTGTTTGACGTGGAGAGGGGCAGTGCCACGTGCCTTTCTCTGTTTTCTTGGCTGTTTTGACACCATATTGATTACCTCACACAATCATTGATGCTGTAGTCCCTATCTTGGGGAAACGTTCTGCAACTTCCCTGGCAATGGGACCCTTGATGTCTGTTCCTTTGGGAAAACCGGTGGGATCTGTGATTACCACTGCGTTATCCTCAAAGCTAACCCGGGTTCCATCCGGCCTGCGGAATTCTTTCCTCTGCCTGACAACTACTGCGTGGAGGATCTGTCTTCTCATTTCAGGAGTTCCTTTCTTGACAGAAACAACACACATATCGCCTAGACCTGCTTTTGGCTGACGGTTCTTCACACCACGGTATTTCTTGACAGAAATAATTTCCACAGTCCTTGCACCCGTATTGTCGACACAGTCGATACGTGCACCGGCGTTGAGGCATTTGGGGACACTGGAACGCATTCCTTTCATACCTGTGCCTCCGCCTTAACAACTACATAAGCTTTGGTCTTGCTCAGGGGACGGCATTCTGCTATTGTTACAATGTCCCCTTCCTTTGCATCAATGCAAGAAGGATTATGAGCATGTATCTTTGACTGACGTTTCTCGTACCGCTGGTACTTATTGATGAATTTATCATATTTTCGCTGGATTACAACTGTCCTGTCCATACTGTCACTGACTACCTTTCCAGACAACACCTGTCCCCTTACGGGAAGAGTGCCATGGAAAGGACAATTTACGTCGTCACATTCTTCGGAAGGCTCAGGAACATCCAATCCAATGTTTCGTGCCATGATTATTACCTCATGCGTAATTTCCTGATATTCTTGGTCCTGTTTTCGGGTTGTGAGAGCAAGAGGGTGCCCCCGACCTCTACTGATGTGGCCGGGGAACATCCAGAACCAACTGGAAGATGAAACACAAATGTGGAACCCATTTTTGGTACTTGTTTTTCGTACATATCTTCGACCTCGATTACCAACATGTTACGTGTTTCATCAACTATTTTTCCATTAATGCCTGCAAGATATTGATTGGTAGAATCAACCACCTCAACCATCAATCCTATCAATTCGTGATAGATCAGGTTTTGGGGTGATATATCCAATTTATATCTCCTTCATTTCCCTCTGGATTGTTTTTATTCTCGCAATCGTCCTCTTAAGTTCCTTAATACGACCGGGATTTTCAGGCGCGCCACCTGCAGAGGAAAGGGCACGTTCCTTGATAAGCTCGTTCATGAGTTTTTCAAGTTCATCTACTTTTTCATGGGGAGACATATCCCTGATTTCCTTTACACGAAGGATTGCCATCAGTTATCCCCCCTGTGAACACGTGCCATGGGATGCCAGTAATCATGTCCTTCATGCTTGTGCTGCCATACACCTTCAACAAGCCTGCGCTGCTCACCTGGAAGTTGTTCATCTTCAGGTTCCGGAACATTTTCTTCAGAGCCTTCAGTGGATTCAACTTCTTCGAATTCTGCTTTAACTTCCGGTTCTGCCTCAGGTACTTCTTCAGCAGCTTTTGCTTCTGTTGCTTCTTCTGTGGATTCAACATCTTCAGCTTCTGCAACTTCACCGGTTGCTTCTGCTTCCACAAGTTCTTCAACGCCAGCACTTTCAGCTTCTTCAGGAGCAACTTCTGCAACTGCCTCTTCCACAACCTCTCTAAGGTGGTAGGAATCTGGCAACACAGCACCCGGATGGATAATTCTCACTTTACAGCCAATTGTACCGAGTTTTTTAACGGCTACTGCGAACCCTTCGTCCACAATATCATCAACAGGTTTTCCTGCGTGTTTGATATAGCCGTTTACCATTTTCTCGACTCTTGACCTTGCACCGGTAACCTTTCCGGAGAGGATTATTTCACACCCAAGAGCACCGGAATTCATAATGGCACGCATTGCATTGTGACCTGCTTTCCTGAAATACCAGCCACGTTCAATGGAAGAAGCAAGCCTTGTTGCCATCATCTGGGCATTCAGTTCTGGCCTCTTTACTTCCTGTGCATCAATCTGAGGGTTATCAAGATTATAAAGACGCCCGACATCTCTTGTGAGTCTTCGGATGACCTTTCCGGCCTTACCTATAACCATACCGGGTTTTTCGGAATAAACAACAATCTGCGTCCCCATCGGGGTTCGATTGATCTCCATGCCACCATAACCGGCACGGCTCAGCTGGTTTGCGAAATATTCGTCAAGCGAGGCTTTTACATAGCCATCCTCAACAAATTTCTTCTCTACTGCCATTTTAGCGCACCTCGCTCAGAATAATTTCGATATTTACAGTCTCCGTATTCTTGGGGGTAGCCCTTCCACGAGCCCTGGGGCGCATTCCATGGATAACCCTGCCCTTCTTTGTAGAAACATGGTTTATGTACATGTGAGAAGGATCAAGACCCTTGTATTCCGCATTGCTCTCAGCATTCTCTATAAGTTTGAGAACTTCTGCAGCCACTTTTACAGGATAACGACCTGCTGCCATTGGACCTTTCTTGTGCCCAAGACTGTCATTGTGCCTCCTGAATGGTACAGCCCTTTTGAAATCGATTACCTCTCCAAGATAATTCTTTGCAGATGTAGAACGCATTCCTTTAAGCTCCCGACAGAGTTCACGTGACTTCTTGGGAGAGATATGTAGCTCTGAACCCATAGCTCTGGCACTTGTTGCTGGCTCAAGTTCCGTTGAATAATCAATTCTTGCCATTAACAATCACCTCACTTAAGTGGTACGAATTTACTGGAACGGGTTGCACCAACACCAGCGCTTCCGTGGGAAACTCTGCCTCTTGTCTGTGCGAATTCTCCAAACCTGTGACCTACCATCTCAGGCTGTACATCTACACTTACGAATTCTTTACCGTTGTAAACCGCAATTTGCTTACCTACCATTTCAGGGAAAATTATCATTGCCCTGTGGTGGGTTCGCACACTATCCTTTCCAGCCCTGAATTTCTCCAGGACTTTTTTATGCCCATCGGGAAGCCCACGGCGAATGGTCCTCCTTTCCCTTGCGGGAAGAAGTTCGGCGAATTGCTCAATACTCAATTCCTTGAGCTCATCCACAGATTTGCCCCGATAGGTATATTCTCCTTTCCTCTTTGGTAACCTTGATGAAGTTTTTTTAGCCATATATACACCTCATTTAACGCTTTCCGGTCCTCCGGGCTGCAATCTGTCCTACTTTCCTGCCAGGCGGGGCGTTCCTGCCTACGGTAGTTGGTTTGCCGGGATGTTGCCTGTTACCTCCACCGAATGGGTGGTCAATAACATTCATTGCAATACCGGAAACTCTCGGATACTTGGCTGCCCTGGATCTCAATTTGTGATACTTCTTACCGGCCTTCAGGAAAGGCTTCTCGGCACGTCCGCCACCAGCAACAACCCCAATAGATGCCCTGCATTTTGGATTCAGCCATTTCATTTCACCTGAAGGAAGCTGGACAACTGTCCTATTCCTTTCATGACCCACAAGGGTAGCATAGGCACCGGATGAACGAGCAAAAGCTCCACCATCGTTTGGTTTGGATTCTATGTTGCAGAGTGGTACACCTTCCGGAATCTCAGCCAGCGGGAGAATGTTACCCTGTTTGATCTCTGCAGAGATACCGCACTCAATGCGATCTCCTATACCGATACTTTCCGGAACGAGAATTAAACGTTCTTCGCCACTTTCAAAGGAAACCCTTGCGATGGGGGCAGATCTTGCTGGATCATGGACAATTTCCACCACATCGGCAAAAATTGTGCTGCCTTCTTCAACTGAAGGATGCTTAAGAGCAGCTTTATAGCGATGTGAAGGTGCCCTGTATGTAGGTGTTCCACGACCCCTGTTCTGTGATATAATTCGTCTTGCCATAAATCAACACCTCACATCAAACCAATACGTGTAGCAATCTCGTGTGCTGCATCTACTTCATCAAATGTGACAAGAGCCTTTTTTTCTCCCTTCATCGTTGTCGTTGTGCAAACGGACTTTACGGGGAAACCGTAGATCTTTATCACATCTTCCTTGATCTGGCTCTTGTTGGCACGGGTATCGACAACAAACTGAAGTTTGTTATCCTCCATATGCGTCATAGCTTTTTCGGTGATGAACGGGAATTTAATAGCGCTCATATGAACATGTCCTCCAGACTGGATATTGCGGATTCTGTCCATACCGTCAGTCGTCCTGCCTTTGCACCGGGTGCAAGTAATTCAGTATAAAGTGAATCTACTGTTGTAACATCCACACCTGGCAGATTACGTGCCGAGCGGAATATTGGACTTTCTGAACCGGCAACGATCAGAACACTCTTTTTGTTTTTGTATTTCCTTCCTCTCATCTTACCTTTACCGGCCCTGATGGAACGGCTGTTTTTGGCACGCAGGACATCATCATAAGCACCTGCTGCTTCGAGGAATTTAATAACTTCTGCTGTTTTCTCAACATCCTGCAGGGCATTTTCTGCTACAAGAGGCAGGGAAGAGTCACATACATGACCTCGTCCTTTCACGAGTTCTGCATTAATTGTAGCTGCTATTGCAGAGCGAACTGCAAGACGTTTCTCTTTTTTGTTAACTTTCTCAGTCCTGTCAGCTTCAGGTTTTGGTGGATGGGTACGCCTTCCGCCTACTGCCTGGGGCACTCTTGCAACCCGGCTTCCGTTGACAAGCCTTGGGATCTGAGCAACACCTCTACCGGACCCCCAGGATACTGCAGAAGTTTCCATTCCGGCATACATCTTGGGACCATAGGGCTGGTACCTTTTAGACTGGGAAGAAAGCACGGTCCTTTTGATAAGATCCGGCCTGTAAATCTCTTCGAAAACATCGGGTAAGGTTATTTCACCTTTGGAATTACCTGAAATATCAAGAATATTTGCTGTGACCATTTATCTCACCCCTGCCTGGACTGTGTGTTTATATGCATAAGCTGAGGTTCTCCCACAGCAGATGTCTTTGGCCTGGTTGGTTCCCTGAGCCTGATAAGTCTCTTGGAAGGACCGGGGACAGTACCCTTTACAAGGATATAATCTCCACCAACAAGGCCGTAGTTCACAAAGCCTCCTGCAGGATTTACTTCATCCACATCAGAAGATACTTTCAGGATACGTTTGTTATACTCGGTACGCTGATGGTAACCGGCCTGGCCCATTTGTGGAACTCTCCAGCTTACATGTGGTGGATTCCACGGCCCAAGAGTACCTACCTGACGCAGACTGCTCTGGCGAGAGTGTTTGTTCTTTGCCAGCTGGATACCCCATCTTTTCACAGGCCCTTCAGTACCGTAGCCCCTTGTGATAGCGGCCACATCGATGATATTGCCTTCCGAGAAGATATCAGAGATTCCAACCTTGCTTCCAAGTATGTACTTTGCATACTCAAACTTGGCTTTTACATCGGAACCGCTAATTGCAGTTTCCATAATATCCGCTTTCTTCTTTGGAATTCCATTTACAGAAGATGGGATTGTATATGTGATCACACGAATCTCGGAAACGTTCCCTTCTTCCACAATGGAAGCCATAGTTTCAAGTGATTTTTCCGTATCGTAATTTTTGGGAGTCTTTATCCTGCGTCCAATGTCGCCATCCAGATTTGCTGACCATGCCTCTGAAATTGTTTTTTCTCCATAAGGAGTGTCCTTATAGGCACGTATTGCTGCAATACCAATCTGCGGTGTTTCGATAACAGTAACAGGTACGGCAATCTCAGCGCCTTCAGTCAAACTGTTTTTGGCATCGTCAATCATAATTACATGGGTCATTCCGACCTTGTAACCTGCAAATCCCTGCAATTTTGGCTCACCTTCAGCTTCAGGCCATGACCTGAACCTTGGGATGTGGCTCTTTGCTCTTTTGCGTGGACTGAACGCTAGAGAACCTCGCCTTGGTCTGTGTATTGTTGGCACTTGTATTCTCCTTGAATTTTTTTATGTTCAATCGCTTACGCAGGTTGAATTAACAAAAAAGTGTGTTGGGCTACCTATCAAGGTTTGAGCTCAACATGGATATTCTACGTTATGCGGATAGGAGCAGCAATACTGCAACATCATCACAAAAAGATTTACACATCTACCATCCACACATACACAACGCGCATGCATGGGGGCTTTCATTGAATTGGCCCACTGATGGTCTATGTTAAATCCTACATTTCCACACTTTTTGCCTACCTGCGAAGTATGTACCATATACATACTATATTCTCAGCTTGGGCTGTATGATGTCATATTAGGTATATAAATGCTTTGGACCAAAAACAGTGATACAGGAAACAACACCTTTAAAAACAACAATAAACCATTGGACTTCAATGAAAAACAAAGACAAATTCACCAAATCTATAAATTCTGACCATGATGGATTGCGCTTTGCAACTCCCGAAATTGTAGCAAAGTACAGGGCCAGTAGACTTAAATGTGATGTTCTGGCGGATATAAGTTGTGGCATCGGCGGGCAGACCATTTTCTTTGCAAAGGAGTGCAAAAAAGTCTATGCCATAGAAATCGACCCTGTAAAGATAGAACATGCCAAAAAGAATTGTCAACTATATGGAGTTGACAATGTCGAATTTATCTGTGGTGACGCCCTTGACCCTGAAATAATACATAAACTTCCTGAACTCGATGTCGTTTTTTCTGATCCTGCAAGACCCCCTAAAGAGGAGAGGCGTTTAATTTCCAGCATTACACCATCCATAGAAGATATGATTAATGCTTATTCATCCCGGACAAAAGGATTCGCCTTTGAAGTACCCCCTCAGCTGACTCCAGAAAGGATTCCCTTTGATTGTGAAATGGAATACCTGTCCCTTAATGGCAAAATCAATCGTCTTACATTATACTTCAACCATCTCAAAAGATGCAATCGATCCGCCATCACACTGCCTTCCGAGGAATCATTGTGTAGCAGCGGGACAGGAGAAATCCCCGAATCAGAAATAATGAAAAAATTTGCATATGAACCAGAACCATCTGTTGTGAAAGCAGATCTTCTACCCGAACTTGCAGAAAAAATGAGTAAGGGAGATAATAAGACATATTTGTTCCGAATTGATTCGAAAAGGTCATTAATGACATCTGATGAAAAATTGAAGTCCCCTTTACTTAAAAACCAGTACACTGTGCTGGCAGAGACAAAGGTTTCTGTTGAAGATATCAATAGGAAACTTAAAGAATTAAATGCCAAAAATGCATTGATAAGAGGAAAAATCAACCCTGACAATTACTGGAATTTCCGTAATCGTATAGAAGCCGGATTAAATGGCGACAAAGCAATTCACCTCTATATTACTGACAGCTCTGCAATTATCTGCGAGCCACTTGTTGAAAAAGATTAATCCAGAAGGTTACAAACACGTTCTATGAGTTCATCGTTGTCAAAGGGTTTGGTAATATAATCCTCAGCTTTGAGAATATCCAATCCCATCATTTTGTCAAAATCATGATTCCTGACAGTCAGAAGAACAACCGGCAAATTTTCGTACTTTTCTTTAATACGGTGGAAAACTTCCCATCCATCCATGCCCGGCATCATAACATCAAGAAGGACAAGATCCGGCAGGGAAGATTCAAGCATCAAAAGACATTCTTCTCCGCTGGAAGCACACGATGTAGACATATCATTCAATTCCAACAAACTTTGAAGGAGGTCACGTAAATGCGCTTCGTCATCCACTACAAGTACTTTCTTCCCAAAACTACCCATCCGGTGCACCACCAAAAAAATGAGAAAGGTCAATTGATTTTAATATCTACTTTCCCGGATTCTTCCATAACAGAAAATATTACCTCAAGAACACCATTATGGAAAGTTGCTTTTGCACTATTTGGATCTACTTTAATAGGCATTTCGAGAGTTTCGGAATATGTATAATGTTTATTGGAAGCATTGATCTCCAGGTACTGGTCTGTTGCACATACAGAAATATCATCTCTGGACATGCCCGAAATTTCTGCGGTAACATACACTTCCCCATCCATTTCAAGAACATCTATCAGAGGCTTTTTCTCATCTATGGATATGGGACCATCCAAAGGATCAATTTCTTCTTCAAAATCATTATAATCAGATGGGATATTGCCAAATTCCCTGATTTCAGGATCCTCATTGGCACGTTGTGTAATAGAAAAACCATAAATGAAAGGTTCATCAGAGAATTCTTCTATACCCACTCCGAATCTCTGTATCATCTGTTCGATCATATCAGTAATATCACTGAAAGAATCATCACTGCCAGACGGATTGTTTCCTTTCTTTTTACCTGCCATATTGACCCGTTCCATAAATAAATACTTGTCACTTAGATATATTCGGCCATAAAGCCGCACATGAGCAAGGATTATTAACCCTTGCGTTTATAGGCAGAAAGTAAATCAGATTTATAATATAATTCAGAAGAGCGCCGGGACAACCCATAATCCCTATTGCATTTCACCTCATCGTCCATATTATCCATCTTATGGGATAGGGAAGAAAGGTCTTCGTGCAACTTTTTCGTTTTTGCTACCATATTCCTGAATTCTGCAATGTCGAGGGTTTTTGGCATCGAATCACCACTCTTCAAGCTTTAAGTCCACCGTTATCATATAAATACTATTTCGTTTCATGTATTAATAATGAACGCAGGACAAATCGTAATCATTCCTTCTTTTGTGACTCAAGGTAACAGTATTCGAACAAGTCATGCCCCCAACTTACAGCTTCTTCACTGGTACTGATAAGTTTATTGTGATCATATATTCCCTTCTTATTAAGTAGGGACAACAGGAAAAAGCCGTCCGCACATACCATACTAACTACCGGCAAATCACCCTCGTGTATATATACATTGGTGTTATCCAGCCCGAAAAAAACCTCTGCATCCTCCCCATAATCTTCAGCAATGCGCTCATAGACATCATTGGTGAAAATCAGGTTTATCTCCACGCCTTTTTTAGCCAGCCCTATAAAATGCTTGGCATAATAAGGATGGAAATAAGAAGTAATGGCTATAACATGCTGACTTACAAGTAGATGGTCTATTAATTCCTGAGGTGGATCAAAAAGAGAGTTGATATCCGGTTCAATGACCTCTGAATCGCCCAGATAACCCAGCCTTTCCATAAATTGCATTGGAAGGGCGGAAATATCCCTGGAAAACCAGTATTCAGGATTCTTTTCAAGTGTATTGGTCAATTTAAAAATCGGCAATATTTTCTGCACTACAATATTACCAAAAATAGACAGCTCATATTCATCATCTTTCTGCACAAGAATATCATTATCTTTAAGAAGTTTTATCTGAGGGAGCACACCGGTTGATGTGACATCAAGAGCTTTTTTGATAGCGGCCAGATTCCGAGGGCCATCTTTTAGATAGACAAGCAAGTTTTTTCGTTTTTCCGAGCGACATACAAGCTCGATTATAGATACACCCATATTAGTACCACAGAATAAAAACAAATCAGGCATCACTGAAGAACTGTTCGACACATCTTTTCAATTGTTTATACATTGGGCTGTCGATAATACTATGAGGTTGGGATTCAAAGGAACGTAGCAATTGTTCATAATACCATTTATGAGATTCTTTTCCTACTATAAAATTGTTCCATATTATATTTCCATGAATATTTTCCTCGTCCCCCATATCCCTTATGCTGGCAAGTTTGTCTGCACAGAATAAGAGTTTGACATCCCTTCCAACAGCTTCAAGTGCTTTCAGGCAGGCTTCATTGTGCTCCTTCCACATATTTGCATCAACAGGTAACAAGGAAGGATCATCCGTTTGGTCCAGTTCAGATACTGCCCTTACAAAATTTACAACAGTCTCCCCAAACTTATTCTCCACTTCAACCATATCGATTTTAGACTCTTTTTTGATCGAATGCAGCAGACCGGCAATTACAACTATATCAGGGGCACTGTTCTTTAAAAGGATGGATGCAACGTCCATTGGATGAGAGATATAGGGCGTCCTTGAACATCGTCTTGCTGTATCCCCGTGTGCATTATAGGCAAACTCGAAAGCTTCAGGGACTGAAAGAACGAAATGTCCCGCTCTAGAGGAGGTCTCGTATTTCTCTTCCAGTTCCAGCAAATGAATCCGGAAGTTAGCTTTCCTTAGGTGTTCGTGTATGATGAGTTGGCCATTTTCATGAATCAATACTGACTGATAAGGCTCACTTTTCCATATACGCCTGGAAGGCAAATCAGACCACTCAGCCATGTAGAAAAAGCGATCCGGCATCTCAGGAAGTTCGTCTCCTATATCTGCACTATGAACTATGACACCTGTTGGCTTTTTCTTAGAATCGGTACAATAAGTGGCTATATAATTTCTCAGATTCATGGTAAACCCCGTTTTTATATTAATATTATAGTAAAGGAATTAAACATTTCTTTTTACAATCCAGGAAGTAACTCTTACCCAGTTCTCAATGATTGATTCTTTCGGATCCAGCAAATAATCGTAAGGGACATCCACACTCAAATTCAAAATGTTGTCCAGTTGACGCATCTGGCATAAAGCTATTTTCTTTGCACTGTTTTCAGGAACCAAACCCCACCTCACTTCATCGACAAGATGGAGAATAGAAGAAATCAATGCAACAATAGCAGGATTAAGTGAAATATTCCTGAGATTGGCATAAAAAGGACCTTTTTTGTTTTCCCCTTCAAGGGATGTCGAAACTTTCCAGAAATATTTTTCATCAATTCCAAACCTATCAAGCCTTACCAGCATATCCCTCTGGGAAACAGCTGATACACCCGATTGTTGGTCCAGGGCTTTTACAAGGACTTGTTTTATACATTTGCATATCAGCTCACCAAGTTTTGAATGAGGACCTGCGTCAGTCAATTCCAGTGAGGCAGAATCGTTGGATACAATTGCCATCATATCAGTCCCGGTTCCGGTAGCCAATTCCTCAGAAAAACGGCTTGGAATCATTAATTGATGCAGAACTGCTGATTTGGCTTCAGTAGCAGTCATCCAGGCCCTCGTAAGAGCATATGACGGCAAATTTGCATCTATTAGAAGAATCATATTTATAGTCCCGCCAAAGGATTTCCATTTACCCCTTTCCTGATAATAGGAAGCAGGATCTGCAGGACTGCATGCATTTACTTCAACGCCTGCGGTTGCAATTGCTGTTACTTCAAGCCCACGGAAAGAGTGAGTGACAAAAGCAACATTTTCCATACTTGCAGCAGTTAGCAATGCAGATGCATTTGATGCAGAAAAGCCAAGTTGCTCCGCTTCATGGGCTAGATAGCCTTCAACACTTCCTTCCTCTAAATCGCCCTCACTTCCAACATGCCTTCCTATTCGCTGATTTAGGAGGACATTAATATCATCACGGATACCACCATTGAGCCAGGAATTGGAAATTATTCTCCTGTCTTTTGGTAGTGTAACTATAACGGAATCTGTGCCTGACCTGAAAACTTTTTCACCGGCAGATGTTTCAAGAAGAGGTTCACAATCCCCATCCCGACAATTTATGGTCAACTCATTTTTGGCCATGCACATTCTCCTGAATATAAATCAACACCGGACCCAAATGTAAAAAGCAAAAGCCTCAGAACTCATAGGGCTCATCATTATCTCAGAAGAGTATATCATCACTGGCTTTTATCCTTAAATACCGATCCCGGTAACAAGTTCCATGGCTGTTTCTTTGGGGTTTTCTGAATTATAAATACTTCGACCCACAATAATCCAGTTCGCACCTGCTTCAATTACATCAGATGCTTTACCTCCCTGTGCACCTACACCCGGGGAGATAATAGAAAGGCCATCACCTATTATAGAGCGCAGGTGCTTTACCCTTTCGGGCCGGGTAGCCGGTGCGACAATACCGGTAGCACCGAATTCATACGCCATTGAAGCAATTTCATCGGCTATCGGCTGGAAATATTTCGCACCACCCGGATGGCTCATTTCAGAGACTACATAAATATCCCCATCATAACGTCGGGCCACATCTATACAGGCTTTCAGGCTATCTTCACCTGTAAAACCATGTACGATTACACCGCTGGCACCTGCCTTGAATACCTGCTCACAGATAAGTTCATCCGTGTTTGGAATGTCGGCAACCTTAAAGTCAGCAATGACAGGAGCATAATCGGCAAGCCGGGATATTACACTTAAACCTTCTGAGAGCACCAGAGGATAACCCACCTTTATGGCATCCACACATTCAGCAACTTCGCTGGCAATCTCGACGGCACTATCCATACGCGTAACATCCATTGCAACTATAAGGCCGGTATTCCTTTCCATGAAAATTAAACCTCTAGCAGTTTGAATGTTAATCTGATAGATGAACTTTTCTTTTGAGTTCTTCAACCACTTCAGGATTCTGCAGAGTTGTCACATCCCCCGGATCAGTATTATTTGTTATTGCACGCAGGACTCGACGCATAATCTTTCCACTACGTGTCTTTGGCAGATCCTCGGCAAAAACTATCGCCGCCGGACGGGCTATCGGCCCAATCTCATCTACAACATGACCCTTAAGTTGCTCTTTCAGCTCATCGCTGACAGGAACATCGGCTTCAAGCACAACATAACCAACTATTACCTCCCCCTTAATTTCATCCTCTTTCCCCTCAACAGCAGCTTCTGCAACGGCCGGATGGGACACAAGGGAACTTTCAATTTCCATGGTACCCAGTCTGTGACCGGAGACCTTGATCACATCATCAAGTCTTCCAAGTACCCAGACATAACCATCCCTATCAATACGGGCACCATCTCCGGACATATAGATATCAGTGCCCCATTTACTCCAGTAAGTTTTAATGAAACGTTCTTCATCCCCGTGAATGGTCCGGATCATACTGGGCCAGGGTTTTTCAATTGCAAGATAACCTCCCTGACCTTCTGGAACAGCATTTCCTTCTTCATCGAGTATGGAGATCTTGATTCCCGGGAACGGACGGACAGCACTACCGGGTTTCATCGAAGTAATGCCTGGAAGGGGTGTGATCATTATCATACCTGTTTCTGTCTGCCACCAGGTATCCACTATAGGACAGCGCTTGCCTCCGATATTCTCATAATACCACAACCAAGCCTTGGGGTTGATAGGTTCCCCGACACTACCCAACAAACGAAGGGAGGAGAGATCATGTTTAAGAGGCAGATGTTCGCCCCATTTCATAAATGTCCTGATAGCGGTAGGTGCCGTATAGAATATTGTAACACCATGTTTTTCAATAATGTCCCAAAACCGCCCTTTTTCGGGATAGTCGGGAGCTCCTTCATAAAGTAGCACTGTTGCGCCGTTGAGAAGGGGACCATATGCAATATAGGAATGACCGGTAATCCATCCCACATCTGCCGTACACCAGTAAATATCATCATCCTTCAGATCAAATACCCAGCTGGCAGTAATACAGGTACCTACAAGATAACCGCCTGTACTGTGAACCACCCCCTTGGGTTTCCCTGTGGTTCCACTGGTATACATTAAAAAAAGCGTATCTTCAGAATCCATATGTTCTGCAGGACACTGGTAATCAACCTTTTTTTCAAGCTCATGCCACCACACATCCCGCCCCTCAATGAAATTTACCGGGGTTGCAGTGTGATTTACAACAAGGGCGTGTTCCACTCCCTCTGTTTTTTCCAGTCCCATATCGGTTTTTTCTTTCTGATCTATTAATTTACCTTTATGATAGTAACCATCACATGTAATGACAAATTTGCTGCCTGCGTTTTCAATACGTTGAGCAAGTGCCTCATGGGAAAAACCGGCAAATACCACACTATGAGGGGCACCAATCCTTGCACAGGCAAGCATCGCAATCACAGCTTCGGGGATCATCGGCAGGTATATTGTAACAATATCCCCTTTCTGAACTCCCAATTCTTTCAATGCGTTGGCAAAGCGGCAGGTGGAATAAAATAGTTCATTGTAAGTGTAGGTGCGGGTATTCTCCATCTCCCCTTCCCATATAATGGCTGGTTTATCCCCTTTTGCAGAAAGATGTCTGTCCAGGCAATTATATGATGCATTGACCTTACCATTCAGGAACCAATTACTGTGAGGAGGATTCCATTCAAGTACCCGATCCCATTTTTCAAACCAGTCAATATTTTCCGCAAGATCTCCCCAGAATCCTTCAAGATCCTCATCTGCTTTACGGTAAATGTCCGGGTCATTCATATTGGCCCGGGCTTTGAAATCTTCAGATGGTTCAAAAACACGTTCCTCTGCAAGTGACGATTCTATTGTTTCCTTCATAGGTTATGCCATCCCCTAAAATAACACGAATATATAACGATTATTCATGTATATATTTAGTGGTCGCAGGAAAGAATAATCACAAAACTCTATAATACCAGGTCTTGCCTTCCCGGACCGACTCAATCTTTCCCTCATATTCCATATTCTCGAGAACAGGAATAAGAGTTTCCATATTAAGACCAAGGGAGGCAATCACCTGCTCTGTGGCACAGGGACGACGCAGGATTAGGTCATAAACCTCTTCTTCAATATTCTCATGCTTGATAGTGGAGCGCCCTTTCCTGATACCACGCAGTACCAAACGCACCTTCTTTCTGCCAAGCCTGCTGTCAAAATAACTGGCAATTTCCTTCAATCTTATTTCATCGACAGCCTTTAAGGAAGATTCAGCGGGCGGACGGGTAATGGTAAGTACCTCAACTTCATCCGGATTGATATATTCCAGAATGTCGGCAAGACGAGAGATTTCAGAATCCGATGTGTTGTATCCAAATTTATCACTGTCGACAAACATGACTTCAATGGAGAGCCTGCAAGTGCCCATATGGGAAAGTGATGCAAGGCCTTCTATAATATCATCCAGCCGGATACCGGAAGCAGGCCTGTTTATATTTTCAAAGGTTTTATCGTAACCTGAAACCAGGGTAGCAACCACAAGATCGGCCTTTGCAAGACTGTGGCGTACATCATCCCTGCCTGTGAGAGAAGAATTAGTTATCACACATATGGGTACAGAAGATATTTGTCGGATGCCATCGATCATTTCCCCCAGTTCAGGATTAAGTGTAGGTTCGCATGTCCCCGAGAAGGTAATGTAGTCGATGTCTTCGATATTACGATGATAATGTTTTATCCCTTCAACAATTTCAGGAGATGAGACACATCCAATAACATCCTCTACTGATTGGATCTTGTTTGGAACAGAGCCCAGCTGACAGTAAATACAATCAAAATTACAGTTTTTCCGACTGGAAGGATTGCTTATGACATCTATACCCAATGATCTGCCCAACCTTCGTGAAAGGATTGGCCCATAAATTAACCTTGATTTGCGTTTGGTCATCTAAAATCCCATCAAAAATTAAAAAGGGACCATTAATCCTCAGATAATGATCCTGTTTCTGTAAGCTGTTCTTTCAATTGTCCTATGCGCTGACAAATCCATTCCTTTTCTTTTTCAAGACTTTCAAGTTCCTTTTTTGCATTTGCAGATGCAAATTTTAAAGATGAACTGGTTCCGGATTCATACACGGGTTGTGTGAGAGAACTTCGAGCATAATTTCCCATACCTCTACCCCGTAAAAAACCACCAAACCTTTGGAATCTTCCTCTGGCAGGATTATGAACATATAAACGCTTCTGCCATCCAACCACTTCATTTTATACTGCAGTTACCTGCGCCTCTTCCTGTCATAGCCCCCATTCCCCGGGGACCTGTTCTGTCTCCACCTGGCATATCAATACAGCCTCCTTTGTCTGTCTAGCATTGTTTCCAGTCTATAAATTCAACCACGCACCATCTGGGAACCGCATTCAGGACATTTGGCCTGACTGCACGGTACACCCGACTGGTGTGGTTCGAGATGTCCACATGAAGGACACCTGCAATTCTGTGGAACTGCAGCTCCACGCCCCGGGCGATTTCCACCACCTCTGCGACCCTGTCCTCTGGCCCCTATCGGACCATTTCCATCTGGGCCTGTGCCATCTCCTCCAGGCATATTAAGTTCACCTCCTTCTAAAGAAATACTTTTTCCATTGACCAGTGCATCCGTAACTTTTTCAAGACCCCTGCGAAGGGTTCTCTGAAATGTAGACTGATGGACACCCATTTTCTGTGCTGCCTGTCCCTGAGACAATTTTTCCAAAATATTCAATCTCATGGATTCCAGTTCATCTACACCGACATCAACAACAGGCATACTTTCATTCGTGTCATCGGGATTGAAACGCCGACACCTGTGATGGAAGCCTACCATTCTTTTTTTCCTGGGACGCACCATAATAATGCATCATAATGCATAACTATATAAATTTAACTGTAAGAACAGAGTGGGTGCGAAACACAAGAAAAACAGGACATCCAAATAAACATAATTAATTACTGTGGAGTCATTGTTTTTCATAAAACAGGTTTGGGATCGAATCCATACTACCCATAGCCTTTGAAGGGCCTGCGGGATAAATAACTACAAGAGAACCAACTTGTCTGCCAAGTTTCTTCTCATCATGAAGATAGAAATTATCACTTTCCCGGGATACATTTTTAAGTAAAAATCTGGAGTGGGCCCTTCCGAGTTCTACAATCCTAAATTCTTCAAAATCATAAAAAAAGGCTTCAAACTCAGGTTTAAGGTGACGACTGCCTAATGCAAAAATATACATATCCCCGAAAAAATCCAGGTCATAGAATAGATCAACTGTGGCATCATTACCTGAAAAGCGAACCTGCATACTTGAAATATGTATATAATCCCCGCCATCCTCAGCCGCAAATGCCCCTGATACGGAACACAACAGCAGCAAAGTTACGAGTATAAGCCCTGAAATTCTCATTGTCATAGGATAAATACGCTATAATTAATATGTCTATTCATCTCTGTAGTGCACATAAAAGGGAAAACATTAATACTAACAAAAATATGTTAGGGCAAATCGAACATGGCACACATCAATCTAAAAATTTTGAAACGTTAATTTCTTATTAGGTGTGTTCTATTTCAATCTGCCTTTGTGGCACTACTAAAGATTAATAATTATAGGGAAAGGGCAGCTGGAACTTCCATCTGTCTGATAACCCATCATAGCATTATCATAAAAATCAAACAAATTTAGGAGAACAATAATGCAGGATATAATATACCTCGCCCCTCTGGCAGGTATCGTAAGTCTGATATTTGCTGCATTTTTCGCAACCCGTATCCTCAAGGAAGGAACAGGTAACGAAAGAATGCAGGAAATTGCCACCGCGATACAGGAAGGGGCCATGGCATATCTGAACCGCCAATATAAAACAGTGGCTATAGTTGCTGTAATATTGGCTTTTCTGATATATGTATTGCTGGAAGAAAACAGTGGAAAAATTGCTATCGGATTCATAGTAGGAGCTATAAGTTCCGCTGCTGCAGGATATATCGGAATGAATGTATCTGTAAGAGCAAATGTAAGAACAGCACACGCTGCATCAGAAGGACTGAAAAAAGCTATGCAAGTCGCAGTTCATGGTGGTGCAGTATCAGGTTTTGCAGTAGTAGGTTTGGCTCTGCTTGGTACCAGTGTATTCTACATCATGTTCGGTGATGTGGACCAGATAATTGGATTTGCATTTGGTGCAAGTCTTATCAGTCTCTTCGCCAGGGTTGGTGGCGGTATATACACCAAAGCCGCTGATGTTGGAGCAGATCTTGTAGGTAAAGTTGAAGCAGGCATACCTGAAGATGATCCACGAAATGCTGGTGTAATTGCCGATAATGTAGGAGATAATGTAGGGGATTGTGCTGGCATGGGAGCAGATCTTTTTGAGACATACGTAGTTACCGTAATTGCAGCTATGCTGCTTGGTACTCAGGTTCTGCAAGCATATCCCAACGCAGTGATCTACCCATTAATTCTCGGTGCAGTAGCTGTTTTTGCATCCATCATATCAATTTTCTTCATACGTATAGGAAATGACAATAAGATAATGAAAGCACTCTATAAGGGAGTGGCAGTATCTGCAATTCTTTGTCTTGTTGCATTCTATTTCGTAACAGACATGCTTATCGGTAACATCAACATCTATTATGCATCCCTTGTAGGTGTTTTCATAATGGTACTTATGGTCCTCTTCACCGAATATTATACCTCAACGAGTTACAGGCCTGTTAAAAAAGTAGCAGAAGCTTCTGAAACCGGTGCAGGTACAAATGTAATTGCGGGCCTGGCAATGGGACTTGAAAGTACTGCGCTACCCCTTTTATTAATAGTAAGTGGTATTTTGGGCTCCTTTTTTGTTGCCGGCGGGTTTTTTGACGGCGGGGCAGTGGACCCCGCAATGGGACTCTACGGAATAGCAATCGCAGCAGCAGCAATGCTTTCCACGACTGGAATGATTGTTACTCTGGATTCCTACGGTCCAATCACCGACAATGCCGGTGGTATTGCAGAAATGGCAGGCCTCCCTAATGAAATACGCGAGGTTACTGATGCCCTGGATGCAGTTGGTAACACAACAAAAGCTGTAACAAAAGGATATGCTATTGGTTCAGCAGCCCTTGGTGCATTGGCTCTTTTTGCAGATTACAGATACAAAGTAAATCTGGAAATGGGAGAACTTGCTCTTGATAATCCGGTCGTTCTGGCAGGCCTGTTCATAGGTGCTCTTTTGCCGTTCGTATTCAGTGCAGTAACAATGCAGGCTGTCGGAAAAGCGGCTTTTGCAGTTATCAATGAAGTCAGGCGTCAGTTCAAAGAGATTCCCGGCATAATGGAAAGTACTTCCAAACCCGAATATGGAAAATGTGTAGACATTGTTACCGCCACAGCCATTCGAGAAATGGCAATTCCAGGAATCCTTGCTGTAGCTACTCCATTGATTGTAGGTTACGTTCTTGGACCGCTGGCTTTGGGAGGTCTTCTTATAGGAATTATCGCCTCCGGATTACTCCTTGCATTAACAATGAATAATGGAGGAGGTGCATGGGATAATGCAAAAAAACTTATCGAAGACGGATTCCATGGTGGAAAAGGTTCCGAAGCTCACAAAGCAGCTGTTGTGGGAGATACCGTAGGAGATCCATTTAAGGACACGGCAGGACCTGCAATAAATCCACTGATAAAAGTAGTAAACGTAGTTGCAATCCTGTTCTCCTCCCTGTTTATCGGGGCAGGAATATTCTGAAGGTCTCCTGACCTTCATTTTCTCTTTTTTTTATAAAATAAAACAGTATAAGCAATCCTACACTTATTTGTTATAAAGATAATAGAGATTAACCTGCTGATAATTACTAATAGGGAAAAGCTGACGGGTTTTAAGGGGGGTTTAATATTTGGGGAGTGGGGGGTTTAGGAAAAGAAAGACAACCCGTCAGCAAACCCCGTGATGACTACATGTTATATATACCTTACTGTGTGTGACAATCCTGCATACTATAGCATATCCCACGTCTGACCATTTCAATTTCAATTTCTTCAAAAAAAACACCCCTGCCAGCAACATGTTCATGTGTGAAATTTGACACCCGGCCTGCAGGACCTGCCACGGTTGTGAGATCTGCAGCACAGGAGGGGCTTTTTCCCACACCCACAAATTCAATGGAAAAGCCCCTGCGATAAAACTCCTCGATCATATCTGCAAAAGGGGCGAATAATTGCCTGCAGAATTTCCTGTAGGCCGGGTGGATTAACTGGTCCCTGGTAATTTCCCGGCGACTTGAACCAAAATATATCAGTTCCGGACAGGGAAGTTGGATTACATTATTTTTTCCAGGAGAAAATTTTCCCGGTTTTTTAATCCCTGCAAGACGTGACTCAGGGTTGAGAAGACAGTGGGAAACTACCATAATTTTATCATTTTCGGCATCCATTGAATCACCTGTATGAGAATCTTTATACAATAAGAAGACTTATGGAAACGCAGTTATATCCATAAAGAAACTTCCATATAACTATCACGATATGAAAATCGGGAGATAATATTTAATGGAAAATATAAATACGGTTCTGAGAAAAGGCTTTCAGACCTGGACACACAATCTCAATATTTGCATCCCATTCTTTTTGAACATATTTGCAGGCATATTTGCAATGTTTGTTATATTCATGGTTGCGGTCATTATATTTGTTATGCCTGCAATGCAGGAAATTACAACAGATCCCACAAATATCAATCCTGAAATGGCATTTGAAGTCCTCACAGCCGCCTTTTATGAAAATATGGGATTGTTCATACTCCTGTTTATCGTAGCATTCGTAGTATCCACCCTGATAAGTTCCTATTTTTACGGCGGAGCCATAGGAATGGCAAAAAAAGCTCTTAAAGACGGGTCCACCAGCATCAATGAAATGTTTAAATCAGGAAAAAAGAACCTTATCAACCTCTTCCTTACCAGATTCATAGTAATGCTGATTATCCTCGCAGGAATAATCTTCGTAGTCCCCGGAATACTGGCAATCGGGGATCTGAGCATATTGATGCAAAATCCTGAAGAAGCACTATCTGGAACATTGATCCTTGTTTTTGGAATATTTGTCTGGATATTCTATGCTATCGTGGTAAAGCTGGTTTTTACTTTTGCAGAATATGCACTGGTTGTCGGTGGACTGGAGCCCCTGGAAGCCCTGGAAGAAGGGTTCTCATTTTTCATGAACAATAAACTTGATACAGTCATCCTCTGGTTGATTCTGATTGGCCTGTCAATACTCACAGGAGTAGCAGGAGAAGTCCTGAGTTCCATTGAAATACTCAGCACATTCTGGTCCTTTGCCGATTTTGTTCTGTCCTTTGCAGTAATCCAGCCCCTGACAGTATTGTGGTGGACAAGAATGTATTTAGGCGGCAAAAACACACAGTTTTATGATATTGATGACTACCTGAAATTTCAGCGTTGATCAGTCCTTGCCAAGAAGCCGACATGCCTGACAGACATCAGAAGTGCAGGCCTGTCCGCAAATTGTGCACTTTTTAATTTCCGCCTGAGGGAATTCCTTTGCAAGTATCCCTACCATTTTATCAAAACCCTTCTGGAGTGAATATTTCGTACCAGGATGTTTTTGCTCAAAATCATCAAGCATCAGTCTAACTTCGTTACGCAAGGCCTCATGTTTATAAGGACACAGGCTTATATCTACCGGAATATCATTGACCTTTGCATACAATTCCACTTCATTTTCCGGGATCTTGCGCAAGGGTTTGGCACGGAGGACCAGCCCTTCGAGTTCTCTTGGCGGAGAGAGACGTATCATCCGCTCCACATCACCCCCCAGATGATTCATCATTATCGTCTGGGCTTCATCATCGAGGTTATGGCCTGTCACAAGTCGTTTTGCCCCGATGTCAAGAGCTATCCTGTTAACCAGGGATTTACGCAGCACACCACAATAGCTGCATGCACCATGTACCCTTTCCTTTGCTGCCAGCTCATCAAGTGATGTATCATATTCATCAGCAAAACTATGGATAAGATGCTTTACACCAATCTCAGAAGTCAGTTTTTTGGCATATCCTATTGAGCGTTCCCTGTAAATAGAAATACCTTCATCAACTGTAATTGCAACCAGTTCCAGGTCCCTGCGTTTGCCAAAAATCTTGTTCAAAATATACAGGGCCACACAACTATCCTTACCACCACTCAAGGCAACTGCAATTTTTTCGTTTTTACCAATATTGTAATTCTTGCGAATCGTAAGCTTGACCTTGCGTTCTACATCTTCTGAAAAATGTTTTTTGCACAGGTGCATACCGGAATATGGCTGGTAAATGATAGCTTCATGATTGCATTTCATACACCTGGTTTTTTCTACGGGCATGTGACCACATTCAATTTGATCTCGTATAAATACTTACGTCACACATTGAATACAAATAAAAATAACAAACTAATAAAATACTAACATAAACAAAAATATAAATATTGTTATGAATGAATAACGGGCAATCATGACCGTTGAAATATCCCTGATACTGTTGTCAATCCTTGCAGGATTTTTGCTGGGAATTGTTTCCGGCCTTATCCCGGGCATACATACAAACAATTTCGCCCTGATACTGGTAGGAATCAGTCCTGTTCTTCTTAATCAGGGAGTCGAACCTCTTTACGTAGCAATAATTGTATTATCCAACTCCATATCTCACACATTCCACGATATTATACCCGCCATTTTCCTGGGTGCACCTAACGATGACATGGCCCTTGCAGTCCTGCCCGGCCACAGGTTGCTCCTGGATGGATATGGGGCCGAAGCTGTCAGGCTTTCTGCCCTGGGAAGTGCAGGTTCTGTTGCCTTTGCCCTGATAATGGCATATCCCCTGGTATTTTTCTTCACAAATGCCTATGATACTATACAGGAAAATATGGCCTGGATACTCATAGCCATATCAGCCATACTTATACTGACCGAGAAAGGAGAATATGTCACAGGACAGGGATCACTTGCTTCATTTAGATACAAAGGTTATGCTCTTTGTCTCTTTATACTAAGCGGATTGCTGGGATATTTTGCATTTGAGATGGAATACCTGGCAACACCAATCTTAAAATATGGTGAAACGTCCATTCTATTACCTATTTTGAGCGGATTATTCGGTGCCTCCCAACTAGCAATCAGCCTGATGTCAGACTCGCACATCCCTTCTGAAAATATATCCCGCATGCAACTTTCAGTAAAAAGAATATTACGTGGCATAATATCCGGGAGTTTTGCTGGTTCAATTGTTGCGTGGCTGCCCGGTATATCGGCTTCAATTGCCACAGTGGTTGCAAGATTTACTATTCCAAAAGAAATTGACAGGGATAATATTGAAGATGAACTGGAAGATTCAAAAGAGTTTATCGTATCCATATCCGGGGTTAATACGGCAAATTCTATTTTTGGCCTTTTTGCCCTGGCGATGATCGGAAAAACAAGAAGCGGTGCGATGGTAGCAGTCAACCGTTTACTTGATACTGCAACCATTGAAAGTCGCTCAATACTTCTTTTCCTGATAGCAATCGTTGCAGCAGCCCTGCTATCCTACCTATCGACCATAACTATTGGAAACAACGTACATCATGTCCTGAAGAAAATAGAATACAGGAAACTGTGTTTTGCTGTCATAACCGGACTTACCATAATGGTTGCCCTGCTTACCGGGATATTCGGAATACTGCTGTTTTTGACAGCCACCACAATAGGCATGCTCCCCCCTTTCATGAAAATCCGGAGGAGTCATCTTATGGGAGTGATTTTGTTGCCTGTGATCCTTTACTTCATTTAATCATCATTAAAGGATGTAATCATATCCACCATATTATCCCTGACATTTTTGATAGAATCCAATGCATCCCCACCTAAATCAATTGGTGACATACCCTGCAGATCGGCTTCTATAAAGTCCGGGGAAAAAGGAATCTCGCCAAGTACCGGGACACCGAGATCCTCCAGCACAGTTGACATGTCAGCTTCATTACCCTTATTAATAACCGCAGCGATATGCCTGATACCGATCTCATCAGAAAGTTTCTTTATACGTGACGCCGTTTCAATGGAACGTCTGCCCGGCTCCACAACAATCAGCATTAAATCAATGCCTTTTGTGGTTCCCCTGCCCAGATGTTCTATGCCAGCTTCCATATCCATTATGACAGCACTGCTGTCCTTGAGCACCACATGCCGCAGCAGGGCGCGCAAAAATGCTGATGCAGGACACATACAGCCACTTCCGCCCCGTTCCACCGTACCCATGACAAGCATTTTTACATTATCCGGGCCCACTGCCCCGAATTTTTCAACTACATCATCCACTTTCGGGTTGTATTTGAACATGCCTCCTGTCTGCCCCGCACGCTCCTCGATCATTTCTCTGTATTCGGTCAATGGTTTAGGAGGAGAGGTTATACCCAGAGAGGATGCAAGGTTCATATCCGGATCCGCATCTATTGCCAGTACATCATACCCGTCCCTGGCCAATAAACGTGCAATCGTACCTGAAATGGTGGTTTTTCCCACACCGCCTTTGCCTGTAATCGCAACTTTGAACATCTTATAGTCACCCTGTTAACGAAATAACGGAAAGCCAATATACTTCTTCATTAAAGTAGTATCTAAATACAACAAACAGGACTTAAATTATTATGCTGGATTCTCCTAAAGATAAATACCGGTTAATAAGATCGATACTTGTTAAGATACTTGTACTTAACCTGATTGTATCCTTTGCCAAAATCGGCTATGGTGGTTTTACTAACACCTTAAGTATGGAATCCGACGGTTATCATTCCCTTTTTGATGGTATCTCCAACATAATAGGTATTCTCGGAATCCAGATTGCAGCAAAGCCGCCTGATCGCAGTCATCCCTACGGACATCAAAAATATGAATCTCTGGCTTCGGTTTTTATTGCAGTATTGCTGTTCATAGTAGCGGTGGAAATAATCTCCAAGTCAGTTGATCGTTTTATCTCACCATCCACACCGGAGATCACCACATTAAGTTTTGTTGTAATGCTAGTTACCATTGCAGTCAACCTCTTTGTAACAATATACGAAAAAAGAGAAGGGGAGAAACTGAAAAGTGACATCCTGGTTGCAGATTCCATGCATACGAGAAGTGACATCTACGTATCCCTATCAGTCATCGCAGGCCTGCTTGCCGTAAAAGGTGGATACCCACTTATCGATCCGGTAATCGCTGTCATCATTTCCATATTCATAATACGTGCGGCGATCGATATTATAAAAAGCAGCAGCAAAACCCTCTGCGACAAATCAAGACTTGATGAAGATATAATATGTAACATAGCTTTTGAAGTAGATGGGGTCATGGAATGCCACCGGATACGCACAAGAGGAACAAAAGGAGAATATTATATCGACCTGCATATAGAGGTGGACCCAAAAATGCCGGTTGATCAGGCACACGGCATATCCCACCAGGTGAGCGATAAAATCAAGAAGTACATCGAGGGTGTAAAGGACGTGGTTGTACATATGGAGCCACATGAAAAACAGGATTGAAGCAAATTGATAAATAACGGAGTGTGTAACATAATAGCATGGCAGGAAACACTTTTGGCCATTCATTCAGGATAACCACCTGGGGAGAATCCCACGGAAAAGCCCTGGGAGTCGTTGTGGACGGGACTCCTGCGGGGTTGCCCCTTGATGAAGCGGACATACAGAAGGAACTGAATCGCCGCCGACCGGGACAAAGTGCTGCCGCAACGCCCCGCAAAGAAAAGGACCGGGTAGAAATTTTGTCGGGAGTGTTTGAGGGCATCACAACAGGAACCCCTATATCACTGATTGTTTACAATAAGGATGCAAATTCCGGTTCCTATGACAAGTTGCGTAATAAACCCAGACCCGGCCATGCGGATTTGACCTATATGGAAAAATACGGCCACAGGGACCACAGGGGAGGAGGAAGGTCGTCGGGCCGTGAGACCATTGGCAGGGTAGCAGCTGGAGCAATTGCAAAAAAATTACTTGAAGCATATGGTATCGAAGTGGTTGCACATGTGATCGAACTCGGAGGAATCCGGGCAGAAAATATCGATCCGGATATCAAAACCGCAATCGAAAAGAATCCTGTACGCTGCGCAGATTCGGCAGCTGCGGCAAAAATGCTTGAAATGATAGAGAAAATGCGCAGCTGCGGGGAAAGCACCGGAGGAATTGTGGAAATCCTCACCACAGGCGTACCTGCAGGACTGGGAGAACCGGTATTCAATAAGATAGATGCCGATATTGCGGCTGCAATGATGGGTATTGGTGCAGTCAAGGGAATTGAATTTGGTGCAGGATTCAAGGCAGCCCGGATGAGGGGCAGTGAGATGAACGATGCCTTTGAAGTTGACAACGAAACAATAAAACCCCTTACCAACAATGCAGGCGGTGTGCTCGGAGGACTTACCACCGGCATGCCACTAATATGCCGCTGTGCTGTAAAACCCACCCCGTCAATCTCATCACCCCAGCATACGGCAGATTTGGTGACCAAAAAAGAAGAAATAATAGAAATAAAGGGCCGACATGATCCGACTATCCCGCCGAGAATGGTACCAGTCGCCGAAGCCATGATGGCAATTGTACTGGCCGATCATATGATACAAAGCGGCCGTATAAATCCGGATAGTATACTACCTGAAAAATAAAAAGGAAAAGAAAGGATTACAAATCCAGTTTTTCCATTCTTCCTACGGCTTCTTCTATACGTTCAACTGTCTGGGTGAGAGCAAACCTGATATAGCCTTCACCATAGTCGCCAAATCCTACACCAGGGGTCGCAACAATTCCCGCTTCTTCAAGAAGGAGGGAAGAAAAGTCAATTGAACTGTATTTCTCAGGAACCCGAGCCCATACGTAGAAGGTGGCTTTTGGTGGATTCACAGCAAGACCCATAGCATCAAGACCTTTGAGGAGAGCATCACGTCTTTGCTTGTATACATCATTCATATCTGTGACACACTGCTGGGAACTGTCCAGTGCAGTAATTCCTGCCTTCTGAACTGCCTCGAATGCACCTGAGTCTATATTGGACTTGACCTTTCCAAAGCCGGTGATTATATCCTTGTTACCCACGGCAAAGGCAATCCTCCAGCCTGTCATATTGTAAGTCTTGGAAAGGGAATAGAATTCAACACCAACATCCATCGCACCGTCAACACTCAGGAAACTTGGAGCCTCATAACCATCATAAACCATATCGGAATAAGCATTATCATGGACAATAACGACATCATTTTCCCGTGCAAAATCCACAACCTCTTCAAAGAACTTGAGGCTTGCTGTGGCTGAAGTAGGATTGTTGGGGTAATTCATGAACATGAGTTTGGTTTTCTCAAGTACATCCTTTGGAATCGAATCCAGGTCAGGAAGGAAATCATTTTCCTCAAGCAGAGGCATTATATGTGGTACACCGCCTGCAAATTGGGTACCTATCTTGTACACCGGGTATGCGGGATCAGGTACAAGGGCTACATCTCCCGGATTGAGGAAAGCAAGAGGGATGTGTGCTACACCTTCCTTGGAGCCAATCATTGTGAGGGTTTCTGAAGCCGGATCAATATCGATTCCCTTTGTCTCCTTGCACCAACGGGCTGCTGCCTCCCTGAAAGCCGGCATACCAGAGTAGGATGGATACCTGTGGGTTGAGGGATCGCGGACAGCCTCACACATGGAATCGACGATATGCTGATGAGTAGGTTGATCAGGGTCACCCACACCAAGGTCTATTACATCCACACCTCTTTCTTTGACCTTGGCTTTGGCTTCATCTATCGTTGCAAACAAATACGGTGGTAGTGCATTTATTCTGTCTGAGTACATTGCTTCACCTGAATTACAATCAAAAATTTCGATATATCAATATCGGTAGTCATATTGTAATGAAGCTATTTAAGAATCATGGGTGGTAAAAAAGAAAAAAGGTATTTATTGCTCAATGGCTTCAAGGGCATCTTTATCCCCGGGTGATGCATCAGAGAACGATGATGATTCAGGAATGGACAGGGTGAAATCGTATGTATAGTCCAGTTCAACTGAACCAGAGGTTAGATTACATGCAAGCACATGGCCTCCGATTGTTCTGTTTGCATCTATGAAGTGGAAATGATAGCCCGGCACATTGATATTTTCAATATAATAAGGGAGAAGAAAACCAACCATAGTACCATTTATATTTTCATGATTATACACAGCTTCCTCTTCTGCCACCACATCCAGTAGAGGCCGATATGGCTTACTTTGGGCAGGTACGCTTCGTATACTTATATTTTCAAATGTCCCCTCTATTTTCAGTGCATACATGAGATTTGGGCCGGGAACCGTTTCTTTAATGGTGGCTTGGAGAGACGCATAATCTTTACCTGACCCAATTGTAATCGTATCATCTGCTTCAAAAAAAGTCACTGCAGCAAAGGGAGTGGTAGTTGTATCATTTACCTGATAAATATGTCCGTCTGCTTTTGCCTGATAAACTTCACCGTCCATAACGATCATTTCACCATCCAGTCTGTTAAAGGTACCCAATCCGAAGCCACCCTGTTCTTTGAGGTCGCAAACCTGCATAGTCCCATCATAGGAACCGGCAATTAAAGAGTCAATTGTAGATATCTGGAAAAGAACATCATCATTGGAGACGGGAGTTTCATCCATTATTGCGGTGCAACCTGAAAAAGCGAGAAATAGCAGAACGCTCAGCAGGGCAATACGCCAGACATTATTGATCATGTGGAAGTGTATAACAATAAATGTATAAATATTTTTTTTGTGTTAGGGTGATATTGTAGTCATTTTACCTAACATTGTAACCATAAATGTGAAGGTGAATTTATAATAAACATATATACCCCGTTTTTTATTAGTACCAAAAATACCAAAAGATTTAAACTTGAAAAGTATCATATGAGTGGAATACAGTAATGCTTTATATATAATTCACATGATCAGGGAGATATAATATGAAAAATACGTTTGGAAACGTTCATTTTTGGATAAATACCAAAAAGGTGTTTTTACTTCTATTAACAATAGCCATAATTGCCACTTCAGGTTGTATGGAGGAAAATAGTTCAGACGAGCAGGAAAAAATAACCGTTGTTGTAAGCATACTTCCCCAGGCCGAATTTGTGGAAAAAGTTGGTGGAGAGCATGTTGAAACAATTGTAATGATCCCACCGGGTGCAAGTCCTGCCACCTATGAACCAACTTCAAGCCAGCTGAAAGAACTCAGCAAAGCAGGAATATACGTAAAAGTTGGTTCAGGATTACCTTTTGAAAAAGTATGGCTTGAAAAAATAAAGGACCTGAATGAAGATATGTTACTTGTGAATTCTTCTAAGGGAATTGATCTGAGGCCAATGGGAGAAAAAGAGGAACACCACCATTCTTCAGAAGGAGAGGAACACCACCATTCTTCAGAAGAAGAGGACCATCATCATTCTTCCGAAGGAATGGATCCTCATGTATGGAATGATCCCAATAATGCAATTATAATGGTCGATAATATATACAAAGCCCTGATAGAGGTTGACCCATCCAACAAAGAAACATATACACAAAACCGAGATTCCTACACCGAGGAACTTAAATCTCTTGACAGGCAAATTAAGGAAACACTTGAAAACAAGTCAGGGGATAGTTTCATGGTCTATCATCCTGCATGGGGATACTTTGCAGAAAGGTACGACCTTAATATGGTACCAATCGAAACCGAAGGAAAGGAAGCAAGTGCCAGACAGCTCAGTGAGATAATAACTTTTGCAAAGCAGGAAAACATAACTGTTATCTTTGTGCAGGCCCAATTCAGTACACAGAGTGCAGAAACGGTTGCAGAAGAAATTGACGGCAAAGTTGTGAAAGTGGACCCCCTTGCACGCAATTATACAGACAATATGTATAAAGTATCCGAGGCATTCAGTGAAGGACTCAAATAACCACCAACATGCAGTGGAAATTAAAGATGTGTGGTCGTACTACCACGATGTACCTGCCCTCAAAGAGATAAAACTTGACGTGCAGGAAGGAACTTTCCTGGGAATCATTGGGCCTAACGGCGGAGGAAAAAGTACTTTATTAAAAGTAATTCTTGGCCTGATAGAACCAGACAGGGGCGATGTACGTATATTCGGTAAAAAACCTAAGGAAGGGAGAAAGATTGTAGGTTATGTACCCCAGCACAGTGCATCCAGACTTGATTTCCCGATCAATGTCTGGGATGTGGTTATGATGGGACGCATTGGAAAAACATCCCTTCTGAGGAAATACAATCCCAATGACAGGAAAGTGGTGAAGGAATCCCTAGAAAAGGTCAAAATGTATGAATACAGGGACCGCCATATTGCCGAACTTTCCGGAGGGCAGAGGCAAAGAGTTTTCATAGCCCGGGCACTCGCATCGGAGCCAAAACTGTTACTTCTCGATGAACCTGTGGCCGGAATAGATACAACTATGCAAAAAGAGTTCTATGAAATACTTGAAGAACTCAAATCCCGCGTAACGATCATTATGGCCACCCACGATATAAGTGCGATTTCTGTTTATGTGGACAAAGTGGCCTGCCTGAACCAGAAACTCTACTACCACGGTACTAAAGAAATAAAACCCGAAGACCTTGAAGAGGCCTATGGGTGTCCCGTTGAAATGATAGCACATGGTGTACCCCACAGGGTATTGAAAGCCCATTAAGGAGATCGAACATGCTGGATATCTTACAATTCACATTCATGCAAAATGCTATCGTTGCAGGCCTGCTGGCCAGCATAGCGTGCGGGATTATCGGGGTATATGTGGTTGTCAGGAAAATCGTTTTCATAAGCGGAGGTATCGCCCATGCCTCCTTTGGAGGTATTGGCCTGGGTTATTACCTGGGAATGAATCCCCTTTTCAGTGTCCTGCCCTTCAGCCTGCTTTCTGCACTGGTAATAGGCCTTGTCAACAGACGTACCAATATCGCCGAAGACACCGCAATCGGAATACTATGGTCTGTAGGTATGGCACTGGGAGTCCTATTCATAGGCCTTACACCGGGATATGCACCGGATCTTATGACCTACCTTTTTGGCAATATACTGACAGTTCCTATAAATGACCTCTATTTGATGATAGTAATTGATATCCTGATCATTGCAAGTGTCTATCTGCTCTACAAGGAATTCATGGCCATAAGTTTTGATGAAGAATTTGCACAGGTCTCAGGACTGCCGGTTGAAAAACTTAGTCTGTACATGCTTTGCCTGATAGCCCTTACCATAATAGTCATGATCAGAGTTGTAGGATTGATCCTTGTGATTGCCCTTTTAACAATACCGGCATCATTGAGTCGTGAATTTACAGACAGACTTGACAGGATGATGATGCTTGCCGTTATATTCGGCACGGTATTTACTTTTACAGGCCTGTTTTTGTCCTACTACTTAGACGTACCTTCCGGAGCCACTATAATACTAACAATGGCAGCCGGTTATATGCTGCATTTCCCATTCAAGGGAAAAAATATGAAAACAGCATGAGATTAATGATAAAATATTAATTGAATCAGCCAGATATCAATTATTGCAATCTTTTTATGGGCGAGATGACAAAGGGTACTACAATGGAAAATCTTCTGGAAAGAATAATTGACACTATCTGCAAAGGCACATGGGCCGTTGACAAAGATGAAGTTTTCATCTATTTTGACAAAGGAATGGAAGAGATCACCGGTATCGAAAGCAAAGAAGTGGTGGGCAAAAAACTAGAACAATATATGTCCGCTTCCCGCCACAGCGTTGGTGATGAGGCCCATTTCAGGGAAATGTTCCTGAGGGCGAGAGATTCTCTTAAACCCATACCCTACAAAACCATGCCAATCATTACAAAGGGTGGCAACTTAAGTTTCCAGACAGGCAGATTGATTCCTTTACTCAACAGAAAAGGAAATTATGACGGGATGATCTGTACTGTAGAAAGTGTTAGTGAGCAGAAGATAAGCCAGAAAACTTTACGTAAAAGACTCCGTTCGGACAGGAAACTCGAAGAGATCTATAAAAACAGTCCAGTTGTGGCCTTCCTGTGGACCGCAGAGAAAGACTGGCCCGTGGAATTCGTATCCGGAAACATATCCCAATTTGGTTATACCCCCGAAGATTTCACTTCCGGCAAACTTATCTATGGAGACATAATCTACCCAGAGGACCTCGATATGGTACGCAGCGAGGTAACCGAACATGAAATTGAAGGTAAGATCTTTTTTTCCAAGGAGTACCGCATACTCACCAAATCCGGAGAAGTACGCTGGGTGATCGAGCGGTCCTTTATAGGAAGAGATGAAGTTGGGGAACCTTCGTACTACCAGGGCATCATAATTGATATTACAGACCGTAAAATGGCCGAAGAGGCTATGCGAGAATCTGAAAAGAAATACAGATTGATTTTTGAGAATTCACCCCTGGGAATATTCCATTTTGATGAAAACGGGGTGATTACCCACTGCAACGAAAATATAATGCAAATACTCGAGGTAACCAGAGACCAAATAATCGGTTTCAACATGCTTAAAGACCTGAAGGACGAAAAGATGTATGAAGCCGTAAAAGCAGTATTCAGGAGACGCTCCGGCCATTATGAGGGAAATTACCATTCCACCACAAGCGAAAAGGTAACCCCCATAAAAGCCGATTACAGCCCCTACATATCAGAAGATGGCGAGTTGTTGGGAGGAGTCGGGATTGTTGAAGATATCAGTGACCGTATGAAAGCCGAAGAAGCCCTCCACCTGGATGAATCGCGCCTGGAAACCCTTGTAAAGCTTAACCAGATGACAGAGGCCTCCCTGGAAGAAATCATCGATTTTGCAAGAGCTGAGGGAGTGCGACTTACAGAAAGCAAGATTGGTTATCTTGCATTTGTGGATGAAGATATAGGTACCATACAACTTAAATCCTGGTCCGATACCCCAATGAACCGTTGTAAAATTAAGGACAAGAAGATAGAATACAAGATCGAAGATGTGGGACTCTGGGGAGAGAGTATACGACAAAGACGTCCATTTATAAATAACGATTACAAAAAACCACATCCCAGGAAAAGCGGATACCCAAAGGACCATGTGGAACTGATTCGACATATGGATGTACCCATTTTTGAGCGGGGAAAGATTGTAGCCCTTGCAGGTGTGGGGAATAAGAATGAAAATTATGACAGTTCTGATGTAAGACAGCTTACCCTCCTCATGCAGGGAATGTGGAGAATCGTACAGCGCCGCAAAGCTGAAAAGGAGCTTGCAAAATCAGAAGATAAGTTCCGCACAATTTTTGCCAGCACCAATGATGCGATATTTATGCATGACCTTAAAGGCAACATCATGGAAGTTAATAAGGCAGCCTGTGAAACCGTGGGTTATAGCAGGGATGAATTACTCCGCATGAAGACAAAAGAAATAAACACCAGTCTGTCTATGGAAGAGATACCCCAAAGGATCAAAGAGGTCAAAGAAAAGGGACATGCAATCTTTGAGGCTACATACAGACGCAAGGATGATACTACAATCCCAGTGGAAATAAGTGCCCGGGTAATTGAATATAATGATAAACCAACAATACTGGTTGTTGCCCGTGATATTACCGAACGTAAAAGGGCCGAAGAAGAACTCAGGAAATATGCAGAAGATCTGGCAAAGGCAAATGAGGAATTGAAGTCACTGGATGAAATGAAAGATGAGTTCCTTTCCAATGTAAGTCATGAATTGAAAACACCCCTCACATCGATCATGGGTTATACAGAACTTCTAAATGACGGCAGTCTCGGAGAACTGGGAGACGAACAGAAACATGCAGAAGAAACCGTGATGCGTAATACAAAAAGGCTGCAGAGACTTGTGGATTCACTGCTATATCTAAGTCGCACACAGGCAGGCACTGTTCAGTATGATTTTGAAACCTTGAATGTATCAGAACTGGCAGACCAGATTATAGAGGACCTGCAAATCCAAGCAGAAGAGAAAGACCTGGAAATGATTAAAAAAATTGAACGGGACCTTCCCCCCATAAAAGGAGACCGGGACAAACTTACAGATATGTTTACCAATATTATAGATAATTCAATCAAATTCACACCTAAAGGTGGCTCCATTACCTTCTTTGCAAACAAAGAAGATGGATACATACATACCAATATCAAAGATACGGGTATCGGCATACCGAAAGATATGATAGACAACTTGTTCCAGAGATTTTACCAGATAGATTCTTCCCAGAAACGTAAATACGGCGGTACGGGGCTTGGCCTTTATATCTCCAAGACCATAGTAGAGGCACATGAGGGAGAAATTTGGGTGGAAAGCGAAGGTAAAGGAAAGGGAACAGAAGTCCATATCAAACTTCCTGTAGCCGAAAATTGAAAAATTACATTTATCAGAACAGCTACTTTTATTTGCTAAGACCTTAAATAGAAGGGCAGTCAGAAAGTCCCGCTAAATAACTTTTCGTGAGTGCAGGCCCTTTAAACTTGTTCATTTGAGGAATAATCATGAGTGATATTTTACGAAGAGGACGCCTTGATTCTCTCCCGGACGAGGAAATTATGCGTTATACTTCATCCATGGAAGACGATAAATGGATATTTGATTCTGATGTCCTGGTGGATTTTGCCCACACGGTCATGCTGAAAGAGCAGGGAATCGTCCCCGCAGATGATTGTGCCAAAATCCTGGATGGATTGAAACGCATCCGTGAGGAGGGAATCGATTCCCTTGACCATAGTTACGAAGATATACACATATCCCTGGAAGCCCGGCTTATTGATATGGCAGGGGAAGACGTCGGTGGAAGGATGCATTCCGGCCGCTCCCGCAATGATGAAGTGGCTACCTGTATCCGCCTGAGACTGCGCAAAGAGGTACTGGAACTGGCAGAAGAAATGTTGCAGCTTGTTAACACTATGGCAAAAATTGCTTCTAAGAACTATGATACCATTATGCCGGGATATACACACCTGCAGCATGCCCAACCTACCACACTGGCCCACCATATCATGGGCCACACGGAGAGCCTGGGAAGAGATGTGGAACGGATACTTGGATGCCTGGACAGGATCAATCGTTGCCCCCTCGGAGCTGCGGCTTTTGCTTCCACGGGATTTCCGATTGACAGAAGCAGGACTGCAGAGTTACTCGGATTTGAAGAAGTAATGCAAAATTCCATGGATGCGGTCAGTGGCCGGGATTTCCTGCTGGAAACGGCTTCTGTACTTGCAAACATTATGATCGAACTGAGCAGGATTTCAGAGGAATTGGTCCTGTGGTCTTCTACAGAATTCGGTTTTATTGAATTATCCGATCAATACGCATCCACCTCATCTATAATGCCACAGAAAAAGAATCCTGATACTGCAGAACTTGTAAGAGGAAAAAGCGGGATCGCTGTGGGAAGCCTTATGTCATTACTTACGGTCTGCAAATCCCTGCCAATGAGTTATAACAGGGATATGCAGGACGCCAGTCCCCATATCTGGAAATCCGTGGAAACCACACGTGCATCAGTAAGGATCATGGCAGGCATGCTGGATAGCATGAAAATTAATAATAATGCTATGAAAGTGCAGGCCTCAACCGGATTTACTACCGCCACCGAACTTGCCGACACCCTGGTCAGGGAATGCGGGATACCTTTCAGGACCGCACACCAGATTGTGGGCATCCTGGCAAAAGGAGATGTCGAACCAACCCTGGAAGATGTAGAAGCTGTGGGGCGCACGGTCCTCGGGGAAAGCCTGACAGAAAAGGGATTGAATGAGGATATGGTAAAACAGGCTCTGGACCCAATGCTCAATATACAGAAGAGAAAGGTCACCGGAGGACCCGGCCCGGAAGCCATGAAAATATCAATCGATAACTTTGGTATTAAAACGGGAATGTGGACTGAAGAGGTTGAAAGGATCAGGGACCATACCACAGATTCCATTGAAAAGCTGATGCAGGTTGTCGAATATTACATACAGCAAAAATAAGATAATAAATTCATTGCAGGGATAATTATGGATTACAAGGAAGGAGATAGGATAAGGGTCGAGAAGGGCGGAGCTGCCTACGAAGGAGTTGTTATGCCCAGTGTCACCGGCCATATTGTGCTGAAAATGGTCAGTGGATACAATGTAGGAATTGAGCCGGATGGTGCACAGATCACTTTCCTGGAGCAAAAAAAGGAAATTCAAAAGCCCGAAAAGCAAGGCAAGGTTACCAAAAATAAAGGACTTAAAAATGTTGTTTTCATTTCCACCGGAGGTACCATTGCCAGTAAGATCGATTACCGTAGCGGTGCTGTGAGCTCACAGTGCTCTGCAGATGATATTGTCCGGACAATCCCTGAACTTGATGATATTGCCAATATAAGAGGACGGGTTGTTACGAATATCCTGTCCGAGAACATGAAGCCACATATCTGGACCGAACTTGCACGGGCCGTATATGAAGAAATTAGTAACGGAGCAGACGGCATAGTGATTGCTCATGGTACGGATACTATGATGTATTCCGCAGCAGCCCTGGCATTCATGCTTGACACGCCGGTTCCCGTTGTTTTTGTAGGTTCCCAGCGCAGTGCAGACAGGCCAAGCAGTGACAATGTGATGAATGCAATCTGTGCAACGAAGGTTGCTGTCAGTGATATTGCAGAAATCTGCACAGTCATGCATGAGAGCAGTTCCGATGATCGATGTGCCATCCATTATGCTACCAGAGTCAGGAAGATGCACACCTCACGCAGGGATGCTTTCCAGTCCATCAATTCCCGCCAGATTGGTTTTGTGGATTATGCCACAGGCGAGATTACCACAGAATCAGAATATACCGCACGCGGAGAGACAGAACTGGCCCTCAAGGAGAAAATCGAGCCAGAATGTGCTATTGTAAAGTTCACACCCGGCGCAAAAGCTGAAATCCTGGGTCATTATATCGATGCAGGCTACAAGGGCATTGTAATCGAAGGAACCGGGCTGGGCCATGTATCCACCGACTGGGTCCCTGAAATCAAGCGTGCAACAGAAGCAAACATACCGATAGTGATCGCATCCCAGTGTCTGCACGGACGTGTCTGTGACCGTGTCTATGACACCGGCACGGATATGCTCAAAGCCGGAGCAATCGAGGCCGAGGACATGTTGCCGGAAGTTGCCCTTGTAAAACTTATGTGTGTACTGGGCCAGACATCCGACCTGCCAGAAGTGCGAAAATTGATGCAGGAAAAAAGAGCTAACGAGATATCAGATTGCAGTCTTGAGTGAAAACAAAATATTGCCGCCTACACGGCGGCTCTTTTTTTGAAAACTAAATCGATCATTTAAATATATATTCACCAAATGGTTATTTCAAAAAAAGTGGTGCCGCATGTGCTGCAGCGGGTGCATAGGTTAAGATTTATGATGAAATGAAAAACAAGAAATAAAGGGGATGATGTAGCTTCTATCAATCATCCCTAAAACAATCGAATCTCAGTTCTCACTCTTTATCCTTTTGATCTTCCCGTATTTTAATTTCATTAATTGTTGCCCTTAATTTAGCCCTCTCTAACGGCAGGGACTCTTCCTGCAGTTCCATAAACAATGCTTTCAATAAGCAATAGAGCATCAAAAGCATAACTATCATGAAGGGAAATCCACCGACTACTGAAGCTGTCTGGAGGGCACCCAGACCACCTGCAAGCAGAAGAACTGCTGCAACAGCTCCTTCAAGACTACCCCAGATAATCCTCAGTGGAAGCGGAGGATTGGGATTGCCTTTAGAGGTCAGCATTCCTATGACATAAGTACCCGAGTCAGACGAAGTTATGAAAAAGATCGCTACTGAGAACATTGCAACTGCAATAAGGATGTCAGAGAAAGGGAAAAAACTAAGCATACTGAAAAAGCCCAGTGCAGAATCAACTTCAACAGCCTCAGCAATTCCACCGGCTCCGAAATGCTCGATGAAAAGAGCAGATCCTCCAAAGATACTGAACCATACCATACTGACAACTGTAGGAGCAAGCATTACACCTACAACAAAGCTTCTGATTGTCCTGCCCCTTGAAACCCTGGCAATGAATGACCCAACAAATGGAGCCCAGGCAATCCACCATGCCCAATAGAAAATAGTCCATGAATCTCCCCAGCCTTCAGCTCCGACCCCTGCAGGATCTGTTCCAAAGGACATCTGGAGCAAGTTTTGCAAATAGCCTCCTACTGAATGAGTGAATAACTCAAGGGTAAATAGCGTTGGTCCAAGAATGAATATCAGAATCATTAAAAGAGCTGCCACGCCCAGATTAATCTGACTCAACCATTTTATACCCCGGTCAATACCGGATGCTGTGGACATTATCGCAAGAATCGTAACAACAGTAATTATAAGTACCCATAACGTAGGTCCGCTGGAATAACCGAATAATTCCTCAAGCCCGGCGCCTATCTGCATAACACCTAAACCAAGAGTTGTCGCAATACCAAAGAGAGTTGCAAGGACACCAATGGTATTAACAGCAATACCCCACTTTTTATCAATGCCCTCTCTTCCCAGGATAGGTTCCAGTGTAGAACTCAATAGCATCGGCAGGCCTTTCCTGTAGGAAAAATATGCTAATGAGCCCGCAACCACAGAATATATTGCCCACGGGTGGAAGCCCCAGTGGAAGAAAGAATATCTCATGGCTGCATGCAGGGATTCAGATGTATTGGGTTGTTCATAAAGCGGCCACATATAATGCCATATCGGTTCTGAAACACCCCAGAAAAGTAGGCCAATCCCCATTCCGCAACTGAAAAGCATGGCAAACCATGAAAGATTGGAATAAGCAGGTTTTTCATAGTCCCCGCCCAATTTTATATCCCCAAGTGGACTTAGCATCAAATATACAATAAGCAATAAAAAAATACTGCCACCAAATAAGAAAGACCAACCAAGATTTCCGACCATCCAATTAAAGGTGAAATCCATATAAACTCCGAAACGCTCCGGAAAAACCGTTCCGGCTAAAACAAATGCAAAAGATAAAAATAACGATACCAATAGTGTCGGTGTCTTTAAAGTGTCTGAAAATTCTGTGAGTCCTTTTTGCATTTTTCTCATTACATGCCTCCTTTGATAATTATAAGAACCATGAACAAATTTGAAATTTTATATATTTAGTCGTGAAGATTCTGTTTAACTTCAATAATAAAAAGTGTTTAAGTTACATTATTTTATACCCAATGTGACAAAAACAACTTTGATTTTACTTCTTAATTAAACTATAAAGTATCCTTTCATTATATATGTAACTTTTAGAAATAGAGTCTTTAAATGAAAAAATTCAAAATCGTCCTATTTTTATTTAAAGTATATCAATATAAAACAATAGTTATTAAACATTTATGTGTAAAAACATCTATATTATAATTTTATAAACAATAAATTTTGTTTAGTAAGATATTGAATGTTGTTTGTAGATTACCAGTTATTGATATAAGGGAATAAGTAATAGAAATATAGGAGGTATACTACATGTCAGACATATATAAATATCTAAGAAACTCTTTTTCAGGTGAAGAAAAAAGTGAAAATACCCATAATGAAGATGTTTTAAAATTATCCACCGAACTGGCTGCTGATTATGATATAATAAATGACGGCGAAGAATTCATACCATACGAACTTGACATGGCAGATGCTGTTTTTTCAGCCGCTATCGAACTTCTGACAAATGTAGGAATATACTGTACTGATACAG
Organism: Methanohalophilus halophilus; assembly: GCF_001889405.1. NCBI lineage: Archaea > Methanobacteriati > Methanobacteriota > Methanomicrobia > Methanosarcinales > Methanosarcinaceae > Methanohalophilus > Methanohalophilus halophilus. The sequence goes on along the minus strand of NZ_CP017921.1, from coordinate 1,310,055 downwards.
GCAGAACTATCCAGGTAAATAACGATGAAATATTGAAGTCTCTTGGTACGCCCAATGCCGTGGACATTGGGAGATTCAAGGAAAAAATAAATGTTGTTAGCAGGACAGAAATGGATTGCAAACCCCCTGTAATTATAGGAGGGCCAATGGGTGGAAAGGTTTCTGAAAAAAATTTCCTGAATATTCATATCAGTTCTGCAATTGAGCCCATAGTCCAGGGAATATATCCGGGATCCATGCAAACAATCAATGACGGTCCTATAAGAACCAATACTCCAGAGGAAATGTTTGTAGCTTTAGAAGAAGCAAGACTTGAAAGACTGGCTACAAAAATCGCCGGCAGGGAGGGGTTGACCCTTGTAGGTCCGGCAACACCAAATACCTCACAGGCACATATGGTCGTATCTTCAAATGAGTTATATTCAAAAAATGATATTCATGAGGTATACCAATCTGGTAACCTGAAAACCGATTTTGAAACTTTTCATAAATCAATATTCCATCAGGAGCACGGGAATAATTTCATAAGTGGCCAGTGTCCCGTTCTGGGCAAAGATGCTATAGATTCACCTGAAGCACTGGCAATTATTGATGTTGCAGAAACAATACAATCCCGGCTGGTTACAAGTGCAAGCATACATGCCTGCGGAGCAATTGATTCGGCTACAAAATCTTCATCTACAAAAGAAATATTGTGGGCTTCAAATATTTCCTCCCTCGCGGTTTCACGTAATATGCAACATTCTACAGCAAAATATTACCACAACATTGCAGGGTGCTGTACTGATATGATGTTTTATGAAACCGCAGCTCAGGCAATAAGCGATACGGTTTGCGGCAGAGAAATGTTGATCGGACCTCTTGGTGGTAGAGGAGAAAAAGTTGATCATTCAACTGGCCTGGAATCAAGATTCATGGGCGAGGTGAGCAAGATGGCCCTGAATCTGGACCTGGCAGAGGCAAATGAAATTATTGAAATGCTCTATTCTAAATACGTAGACCGGCTTTCAGATGCCCCGCAAGGAAAAGATTTCGAATCATGTTATGATGTAAATTCGAAATACGAAATGAAACCAACTGAGGAATACATGAATATGTATTCTGAAATCATTGGGGAAATTGATGAATACTATAGAGGTCTGTTTTAAAAAAGACAGATGAATATAATTCATCAATTCTTTTTTTGGCCATTGATGTCAATTTGAAATAAATACCATTCAACCTGTTAGCATCATCAGGAAGCCTGAAAAGACAGGCAACAACAAATTGTCATTTTTTAGCAGGTTGAATGCCTTTTTTATCGGGGAATTCGTTTTTATATCCCTCCCTATTAAACTTTCCAGCAACATACTTCCTGCACTTGCTACAATTGCCTGCAGGGAAGGGACAAAAAGGGCTGCTCCTAAAAAGGCGGCTGCGAATCCTGCAATTGTTCCTTCGACAGATTTACTTTTGGAATAGGGTAATTTATGTTTACCGATCTTTTTGCCCGAAATTGTTGCAATCCCGTCCCCCATAGCAGTTATAGCTATTGAAGCATAAACGATGTGGGCGGGAAAAAGCAATAACGATATGCCAATACCGGTGTGCAACAAAAGTGTTGGTTTTAGAGGGATGTAATTTTCATTTCGCCGCCCCCAGCATTTAATCATTTCACGAACCGGCCGGTAATGCATTCTGTGGAGGACTAGAAGGGACACGATCACACAAGCATAAATCAATGCAAGTAAAACCAGAACTTCAAACGCAAAAGGCCCTGAAATATAAATAAGCGGTATGTAAAGCAAACCGGACAGTATATGTATGGATTTGCGTACCAGATCACCTTTTAGATCTTTATCAATATTTTGTATCCCTGCCATGATTCAATGGTTTAAACTCAATAATTTGTAATGTACTTTTTGTTTATCTTTTTGATATGAATTAGCGAGGCGATCAATGACCGGACAAATCGAAGTTACATGACAACATGACTCCCATTGGATTCATGGCATACGCAAAACAGGGTTTTCGGGAAAAAAGAGAAAATGGTGCCGCATGTGATGCGGCGGTAGGTGTTAGGTTAGGGTTTAGAACCTTACATCGAAGTCGCCAATGAGTTGCTGGCTACCGACATCAATAAACTTAACTTCACCGGTTTCTCCAGTGCTGACAGCAGATGAATTTGCAGTAGCTGCATCTGTGGAAGTTCCAAGGTAAAGGATACTATCAGTTTCATTGTAGATGTAAAGTGTTTCACCTGCTTCAAATGCTTCAAGGTCAGTGGTAGTTAACTTTGAAAGATTGACAGTGCCACCATTCAAGGTAACTTTGGTATTTGCATCAGTCAAAGTGATTACTTCACCACCTTGGTGCTCAATTTTGATGGCATTCTGGTCATTCATGTCTACAGAACTACCCTTTACACTTGCCTGTGGTGCTGTCTCAGGACTGCCAAGTCCGAATACGAACGCTGCTATAACCGCTGCTAGGATGACAGTAATGGCGACCATCAGAATGACACCGATGACCGGGGATACTGCATCGTCTTTTTTAAACATTTCAGGAATCCTCATTATAACTCTCCTTTTCAGTATTTCTGGTTCTTTTTCTGTACGACCTTTTCGAGCTTGCGAGTCCACATTTCATCATCCATGTCGGTGTACTCACACTCAAGGTAATGTTGAACTGCAATACTGAGCGCATCTTTGGTGGAAGATTCATTACTTTTCTTCTTCAGTGCCTCGAGTTGCTCGTCCGTCAGTACAGTTTGAGCATGTACGATTTTCATTTATAACACTCCCGATATATAAATTGTGAGTATAGATTCAGGTCTTTCCTCATAATTATTATAATGGAATTATGGTATAAGAATCTTGTTAACTCTGGGTAGAAAGAAGAGCACAAAAGTATAAATAAAAAGAAATTGCGGCAACTTAGCCGCATTACCTTGCTAAAAAATACTAATCAGGTTACTATCTTATCCAGCTGTTCGGTCTCGATGGCCCTTCTGACCTCGTAAGCCACCCTGCGTCCCGTGCTCATGGGTTTTCTCCACAGGGTATTGGCATAGGGGTGGCCCACAGACATATGCACATTGGTACCACCGCCAACCCGGGGTGCCACATCGTAGATGTAGAAATTCAGGTCCTTGTCCACGCAGGTTTGCAGGCAGAATGGCCCGATAACACCGGGGTCATAGTATTCCCTGGAAGCATCCACATACATCTCTGCCAGTTCGAAAACCTTCTCCAGCAGGGATTCCCTCAGGGTTGCGGTATTGTGTCCACAAACGGTATACTCAGGTGTCAACTGGTGCTCTGCCAGGGCCATCTGCTGTGGTGCGGGCAGCCTCACATGACCGTCCAGGCTCGTCTCGAACCTCCAGTCGATTCCCAGCAGTTCTATCGGGTTCATATCCTCTTCAAGAGGGGAATAGAACAGGTCAAAATTGAACACCGGCCCGATAACATAGCGCTCAATACGTGCCTCAGCAAGTGCATCTCGGGTGATAACTCCCTGCTTGATCAGGGACTCGGATTTCTCAAGGTATTCCTCATAACTTGAAGCCGTAAAGAATCCCCGCTCCAGTTTCTTCACAGCATGGGCCAGTTTGACAATACAGAGTTCATCGATATCCTGTGGATCACTGATCTTCTCCGGGAAGGGCATTCCCGCTTTTTCCAGAAGCCAGTAATAATCCTTCTCCAGTCCTCTTTCCTCACTGCGCAACATGTTCCTGCTACCCACAAGCGGAACTGCAAAATCATTCTCTATCTCATCAATCCCACAGTAGGAAGTAAAGGAGCGGTTGGGAATGAAAAGCACGTCATTGTCCACAAGGCTTTTCTGGTTTTTTTCAAGCAGGACCTCATCGAAATTATCATAATTCACATAATCATCGACCACGCCACGTACAACATTGTCATTCAGGTCCCTTTGGGCGCGGAAATAATCCGAATAGGTCTTTTCACGTCCCTTCTTGCATATGGCATGAGTGTGGAAACCTTCCTCGACAGCCCCGTCAAAAACATCAAGAGCCGAGTGGGAAGCTACTGTACCTATCCGAATATTGTCCGTGTTATAATCATTAACTATATCGATGATCTCTTTCCTGTCAATCATGGGATAATCCTCGTGAATCTTTCTGGAACATAATAGGAATCTGCAATAAAAGATTTGTTGTAAGCCCTCAGACAAGGGCAATGATCATGGGTGTAACGAATGTCTCGATCACTGATGCCACCAGCAAGAGAGGGGCGACAAAGCGCAGGAAAACGGCCACGCCTGCTGTTATTTCCTGTTTTACCGATACTGTCTGGCCCCGCAGCCTTGCAAGAGTGGTCAATCCTATACGTACTCCGATAGCAACCGAGATAAATATCATCGGCAGCTCGATCAAACCATGGGGAATTATCGCCAGCAATACAAATGACAGGCCCTCCTGGGCACCGGTTATATAGGCCACTGCACCCAGCACATAACCGTTATAAGCCAGGAACAAAAGGGGAATGATACCTAGACTCACGCCCAGCAGTATAGCCGCCAGGCTTTTCAGGGCATTGTTCAGGAAAATAAAGAGCATTATCTGCAGGGGAGAAAGTTCCTTGATGATATCAACCAGGCTCTGCAACTCCTGCAGGGACATGTCAGCTGAGGCAGGATTCATGGAAGTATAAATATAACCCGCCACTGCCGAGATGAAAAATACCGCAATGGACAGGACAAAAAGGCTTTTCAGTGAAATAAAGTACCTCTGCAGGTCTTCAGCAACCAGAGAGCCGGGAAAGATATTATTGCGTTTCATTTCAGATACCCAGTGCCATCCTCAGTGTGTTTCTCGTAGCAGGAGACAATCCCAGTACAATAATAACCATCTTTACGAAAGTTCTTAAAGATATTGATTCCTCGCTATCGTTAAACTGGGAATCCAGCACATATATCACCGGGATGAAGATCGCAAGTTTGAGGGGATACATCACAAGTGCCGTTCCTGTCAGATCGATCAGGTAGGCAGGCACAACATGTTTTTCGTAATATCCCAGCATATCAATACCGATAAATGTGGAAGATGCATCCATTAAATGAGCCCAGAGAATGGTGAAATTGAGCCTGTCTGTGATCAGGCCGATTCCCTGCCAGCGTGCCAGGCCGTAGATAGAAAAGGCAACCAATGTCCCTATCACCAGAATCAGGATAAGTGCATCGGGTCTTACAATATCCTCAAAATAAAGCAGGGCGTACAGGTTGGATAAAAACCACAATCCTCCTGCAGCAGCAAATGTCTTTTTCCAGTCGCCTACAACATCCAGATCATAGAGTTTTTTGGATACTACCAGACAGGCAAGGGTCACAACAAAAACCACGAAGTAGATGTTGGGGGTAATAAAGAGATATTTCAGGGGAGCACTGAATACATTGGCATCCTCAAGCACCCTGAGGGACGAACCTGCCAGGATAAAGGGAATTATGGAAAAAATGAAGCGTTCATCCACTTCAACTTTCATCCGGTCAAGCAACTTTATAACACCAAAAACACATGCACCAAGAATCAGCGCCCATGTTAGTGTATTAACCGGGTTGTAACCACTATCATAAATAATGGGTTCAATATAATACTTATTTACAAATTGCAAAATCTTATCAGTAAACGTATTCATCTATAAATCACAATCCGAAAATTCCCGTTGGGGCTAAAATACAGAAGAGTACGGCGGAAAACACAATTATAGAAGAGATAGATATAATATAAGTGTTTTCACAAATAAGAGCAGGGTAATTCAATTGAACGAACTCAAGAGCAACAAGTGGATGCAACTGCCCCGGGACGTTCTGGTTGGCAGCGACATGTTAGGGAAGGTATCCGATGTATGCAGCGATCTTCAACTCGGCCGCAATGCGCTTATCGTAACGGGCCAGAAAACCCGGGATATCGCAGGCATTAAGGTCGCAGAAGAACTTGAAGAGACCGGCATAAATGTCCAGATCCATGTATCAGGCAGTGCTTCCATGGAAGAAGTGGAAAATGTCATGGAAATTGCCAGAGAGATGGATACAGATTTCCTGCTGGGAGTGGGCAGTGGCAAATCCATAGATGTAGCCAAACTGGCTGCTACCAGACACAATGTACCTTTCCTGAGCATACCCACAGCAGCTTCCCATGATGGCATCGTCTCGTCCAGGGCTTCCATAACACATAACGGAGAAACAACCTCCATTCAGGCAAGTGCACCCATGGCAGTAATCGCCGACACCGAAGTCATCGCAAAAGCACCATTCAGGTTACTTGCAGCAGGCTGCGGGGACATTATCTCAAATTGTACGGCAGTACTTGACTGGCAACTGGCACACAGATTACAGAATGTTGCATTCAGTGAGTATGCGGCAGCTTTAGCCAGTATGACTGCAAACATTCTCATAGAATCTGCAGACTCCATTAAGCCTGACCTTGAAAGTTCGGTCCGCATCGTTGTCAAAGCCCTTGTTTCAAGTGGGGTTGCCATGAGTATCGCCGGTTCATCCCGGCCCGCTTCAGGCTCAGAGCACATGTTCAGCCATGCATTAAACCGCATAGCTCCAAATCCTGCCCTGCATGGAGAACAATGTGGTATCGGGACGATCCTGATGATGTACCTGCATGGCGGGGATTGGAAGGAAATAAGGGATGCACTCAGGATAATTGGTGCTCCCACAACCGCCCATGAATTGGGCATCGAAGATAAATATATATTACAAGCGCTTGTTGAGTCTCATAAAATTAGGCCGGAAAGGTACACAATACTCGGGACCGGGATAACACCTGACGCAGCCGAGGTGGTGGCAAGGACCACCGGAGTAATTTCATGATTATTGGTCATTACAGGTGATGCTTATGGATGAAGAAGATACCATGATTACACTCATCGGAACTCAACTTGCCCGGGAAGGGGAAGAGTTCATATTTGAAGGGGAAGCTCCTGAATGCGAAAAATGCAAACTCAGGAATACATGCATGAATCTGGAAAAGGGACGCAAGTATGTAGTCCGGAAAATAAGGACAAATACCCTGCACGAATGTTTTGTTCATGAACAAGGAGCATACGTAGTTGATGTGGCAAAAGCTCCGATTGTTGCTGCCATTGATTCACGCAATGCTGTCCAGGGTTCCACTATCAGCTATAAGGAACCAAAATGTGACACAGATGACCAGGAATTATACGACCTGTTCCACCCTGCAGGAATAAAAAATGGTGATAAATGTACAGTTGCAGAAGTCATGGGAAATATTGAAAGTGACAAATGCAGCGGACATAAGAAAGTCAAACTTAAGTTTTGAAAAGGAAATCCCGATATAATTTATAATGCGAGGGGCTAGAATGCCAGAAACTAGTGATAAACAGATATTTCATGAATTTTATACGGAAAAGCGATGGAACAACTGGCTTCAAAAAGTTGGAGAAAGTAATTTCAAGCTTGAAGAATCCGGGGATACTCCCGAGAAGGATAGTGCTATTTTTGTGAACATGCAGGATGATGTAATCCTGGCATGCCTGAAGGTCATAGCTACCTACCAGCGTGGAGAAAATTCTGTAGAAGAAACCCTTGATATCCTCTCCAGCATCGAAGAAATCGTTCTGAAAAAGGTAGATTCCATATCCGAAGACACCGATATGATGATCGAATCGCTGCAGAATTCTTTACTGGCAACATTTGTCTCCTTTGAATGCTACCTGAACGGGGACTTTGATCAGGAATCAGAAATATCCGACCTCATAAAAGGTGCAGTCGAAGCCGAACAGGATGAAGATTTCGAGGCCGCCCTGGGATATGTTGCAAGGATAGGTGCCCTTGTACTGGATGGCAAGGAACTTCCGGGCAAAGAAATGGAAGATATGCCCTATGGCATTGTTGCCGAATGGATGGACGGAATTGATTCCATAGAAGCCGCAATGGTAGGTACTGACAGTTACAAGGAAGACGATGGCGAATACGACGTTGTCTGAAATCCAACCTTTTTGATCCCCTCCACCCTTATTTTTAATAAAAGTTCACCCTGCAAAATCGATCCGAATTATTTTTATGTAATCACTCATTCATAGGGAGTAACACAAACACCCTACTAAAGTAAGACTGGTGTTTTTATATGTGTCTTACACTGACAAAAAAGAGGTATTCCACATGAGTGAAAAAATAGGAATTCTAGCAATCGGACATGGAAGCAGATTACCTTACAACAAAGAAGTAGTGACAAACATCGCCAACACCATCGCAGAAAAACATCCTGAATATGTAATCCGTACAGGTTTCATGGAAAACTGCGGCCCCTCCGTGCAAGAAGCCATGAAAGAATTCGAGGGAACCGGCGTCACCAGGATTGCAGCAGTACCGGTATTTCTGGCATCAGGCGTACATATCACCGAAGACATTCCTGAGATTCTCAAACTCGACCCCCAAACAAATGAAGGAAAATTTGAGGTCGATGGCAATGAAGTTCCCGTAGTCTACGGAAAACCCCTCGGTAACCACGAAATGCTTGCAGATCTTGTCTTTGAAAGGGCAAAGGAAGTAATCTGAAATAATTTCTGAGACCACATGACAGCAGGGAAGAGACATTTCATAGTGCTTGACCTGAATCACGGTGGCCTGTTGATAAGCAATAAACTTGCAGGCCACGGATACAGAGTAACCGCAGTGGATGTTTACGGCACACTCCCAAAAGAGAAATTCTCTGACCTGCCTGCTGGAGTAGAGGTGGTTAGTAAGCCACCTCTGCCGGACAAAAACGCTATTATAATCACACCTGTTCATCTGGATCCCAACTATCCTGTTCTTGCAAAAGCCAGATCGCAGGGAAATACCATCTATTCTCACCATTACATCACCGGCCAGATCCTGCGCGAGGAAGGCATCTTCAGTCAAGCAAAAGTAATCGAGATCACCGGGGTTAAAGCCAAGACCAGTACTGCAACCCTTCTGGCCAGGATACTTTCCTTTAAAGAAAAAGTCATACTACATACTACCCGGGGCATAGAATACCTATCAGAAAACCAACACATCATGCTCCATAAAGGTCTCAGTATAACTCCCGCAAGCATACTTGAAGTTGTTAATATTGTCATAGAGCAGGAAATTGAGCCATCTGTATATGTGCTGGAAGAATCGCTGGGCACAACTGGCACGGGAGAAATGGGTATACTCACAACCCTCACCCCTGACTACAGGATCGCTTCAGACAGCAAATGGGCAAGTGAAGCCAAATTGCAGATTATGCAACATCCTGTTGTGATAATGAATCATCAGGACATCGGGCCCATAGAAAATAACACAAAGACTGAGATCATAACATTTGCTAACAGCAATCAAAAAGCCGATCTTATCAGCAGAATATCCGGAGAAAATATCAGTATTACTTATGATTGGAAAACCATCGAATGCAAACTCCAACCAGGTTACAATCCTGAAGAATATGCAATTGCTTTTGCCGCCAGCGCATGTGCCGGCCTGCAGGCAGGAGCAGACCCGCACGACATAAAGAGAACCTTTGAAGGATTTAGTGGTTTGGAAGGAAGAATGCGACAGGTGGAGTTTCAACAAAGGAGACTAATTGATAACTCCAGTTCGGGATTGGGTATTGATTCAGCAAGATCGGCCATTGAAATGGGACTGAATAAATCTGCAAAGAATGTGTTGATTATCGGAGAACATGCCGCCCAGGTATGCGAAGGCTTTGCTCCGGAAAACGTCCAGATCCTGCTTTCAGAATACAAACAGTTCCTTGACCATGTGATCCTGATAGGCAAACGCATGGAAAACTTAAGTTCACAGAATATCATTCACATGAAAAATCTGCAGGAAGGCTTGGAATGTGCCCTTTCGTTAACCGACAGCGGCGACACCATTATATCCTGTGTTAAATGTTTCAGGTAAAAAAGAGGAGAAAAAATGCAGCAGAAGAATCTTTCTATCATGCATCCCCGCCCGAGTTCCATAGTCGCGGCGCTGTACACTTTGAGAGACCTTAATGTAGAAGTCGCAATCCTCCACGGGCCCCCGGGTTGTTCTTTCAAGCATGCAAGGTTGCTGGAAGAGGACGGGATCAGGGTTGTGACCACTGCCCTGGATGAAAACGGTTTCGTATTTGGGGGACATGACCGACTTGTAGATATGTTACAGAAAGTCGAAGAAAGGTTCAGCCCGAAACGCATCGGTGTCGTCGGGACATGTGTGAGCATGATAATCGGCGAGGAACTCCATGAAGCGGTCATGGAAGCAAATCTGGATGCCCCCGTAATCGAAGTAGAGGTCCATGCCGGTTACAATGATAACACCAAAGGTGTTTTGTTTGCCCTGGAATCCGCCCTTGATGTCGGAATCATCGACAGGCAGGAATTTGAAAGACAGCAACATCTTCTCAATGAAGCCACAAATGTCGAAAAAAAATATGGTGCAGCCAGCAAGGAGTATCTTGAACCTTCCCGTGGCGATGTAAAATATACCGTGGCAAAAAGAGTCATAGAAATGCTCAAGGAAGGGAAAAAAGGAATCTGCATCCTCAATGCCAAAAAAGAGACCGCCTACATGTTTGCCGATATAACGCTGGCCCTGCAGGAAGTGGCCGAAAATCTCGGTGTTGAGGACAATATAGTCAATTTCGCAAATCTTGATACAGAACTTGGCTTACCCCGGGTACGCCAGCATGCAGAACATATTCTTGCAGATATGGATGATAACGTAAAAATAGATGAAATTATAGGCGGACTTGATGAATATCCCATTGCAGGCCAGCAGGTCAGGCAACTGATAGAAGCAAAATACAGGGATTTTGATTTTGCCGTAATCTCCGGTGTACCCCATGCAATACCAATGGAAGCGCTTGAAGGCATGGAACTTATATCAATCACAAACGGCCCCCGCCAGGTTCATCCCCTGAAAGATATGGGCCATGAGCATGTGCTTGTGGAGATAGACCTCCATCCAAAAACACTGGGCGTGACAAATATAGTCGAATCCGAATTCGGAGCTACCTTGAGACAACTTGCCCGGGAGGAGTGAAATGAATCCGCAAAAAAGAATTGCAATCTACGGTAAAGGCGGCATCGGGAAATCAAGTACTGCATCCAATGTAGCTGCCGCGTGTGCCGATGAGGGCTATAATGTAATGATCATCGGATGTGATCCCAAGAGCGATTCATCCATAACCCTCCTGGGCGGAAAACGTATCCCCACTATCCTGGATCTACTCAGGGATGGTATGGAGATAGAAGAGGAAGATGAAGTGGTCTTTGAGGGATACAAGGGAGTGAAATGTGTAGAGGTCGGTGGACCGGAACCTGGTATAGGTTGTGCAGGCAGGGGAATCATTGTTGCAATCCAGAAACTCAAGAAGATATCCCAATCCATGAAAGAAATGGACCTTATCATTTACGATGTGCCCGGGGATATCGTCTGTGGCGGTTTTGTCGCCCCGATCAGGAAAGGACTGGTCAGTGAAGCCTACGTCCTTACATCCGGCGAATACATGCCCCTATATGCAGCCAACAATATTTGCAAAGGATTGTCCCGTATCAATACGAAACTTAGCGGTGTAATCTGCAACTCACGCAGCGTCAGTCGGGAAGAAAAGATAGTAAGCAAATTTGCAAATGAGATTGGAAGTGAACTGGTGGCCTTTATCCCCAAGGAGCAGATCGTTCAGGACTGCGAAAGGGATGGCTATTCCGTGCTTGAAAAGGCAGGAGATACAGATATTGCTGAAGTGTATCGCACCCTTGCAAGAAATATAATGGCCAGCGATTGTGCGGTCGACCCCCGGGCACTTGAAGATGAGCGGCTCAGGGAACTTACCCGGTAAGGAATTGTATGCCCGACCAAAAGCTTATGGAGATGCCCCGTCTGCTGATATCCGCAGATCGTTCTTCTTCAGGTAAAACGACAATTGTTGCCGGAATGCTGGCAGCCCTTACTGCAAAGGGATACAGGGTACAGCCATTCAAGGTTGGCCTGGACTACATAGATCCGAGTTATCATTCTGAAATCACAGGCCGCAATGCCCGCAATATAGACGGCTACCTCATGGATGAGGAAGGAATCCGTGACGTGTTCACCCATGGGTGTGAAACTGACGGAAAGGCAGATGTTGCCATCATTGAAGGTGTAAGGGGCCTCTATGAAGGATTTGATAGTTTCACCGACACCGGCAGTACTGCCCAGATAGCAAAAATACTCAACTGCCCCGTAGTGCTGGTAATCAATGCCCGCAGTATCACACGTTCAGCCGCAGCCCTTGTAAAAGGTTACACCTCTTTTGATGAAAGTATAAACATTGCAGGAGTGATCCTGAATAATATCGGAAATCCCCGCCATGCAAAAAAGGCCAGTGAAGCCATTGAATACTACACCGGGATTCCCGTACTTGGAACCATCCGCAGGGATAATGCAATGCAGATATCTATGCGCCATCTTGGGCTGATCCCGGCTCTTGAAGGACGCAGGCGTATCAGTGACCTGGACCAGCGAATCGAGACTATACGGGACAGGGTGGATGAAGGAGTGGATATTTCAGAGATACTTAAAATCGCAAGATCTGCAGAACCTGTCGAAAAACCTTCAAAAACCATGTTCACATCACGTGATATAAAAGGAAAAAGGCCTAAAATAGGTGTGGCTCTTGATGAGGCTTTCAATTTTTATTATCATGATAACATCGAACTGCTCCAGCTGGCAGGTGCAGACCTGGAGTATTTCAGCCCGGTCCATGATAATAAGTTACCCGATGTTGATGGATTGTATATAGGGGGAGGATATCCCGAACTTTTTGCCCCCCAACTTCAGGACAATGAATCCCTGCGCCGGGAGATAAGGGAAGCATCCAGATCAGGAATGCCCATTTATGCAGAATGTGGCGGGCTTATGTACCTGACAGAGAAACTCACCACCGGCGTAAAAGGTAAAGGAACATACCATATGGCAGAAATGCCCGAAGCCACAACCGAAATGGTAGGAGCATTACCCGGCCACACCCTTATGGGACATACCCGTGTGGTTAGTTACAATAACGGCCAAATCGTAAAGGATGCGATCATAGGCAAAAAGGGAAATACATTCAGAGGGCATGAATTCCATCATTCTGAGATAAGGGATATCCCGGATAGTACGGATTTTGCCATTAAACTTTCACGGGGAACCGGAATCAAAGGTGAATGGGATGGAATGACAGTAGAAAATACACTGGGATCCTATGCACATCTGGAAGGTGTTTCCTATCGTGAATTTGCCAGGTCCTTTGTAGATTCTATACTGGAATGAAACCAACTTATAAATAAAAGCAAATCTCATTGTGCCATCGCTATTTACTGTTTACCGGGTGCTCGGCTTGATAGGAAAATTGAAAGAAGACAGGGTTGTTGCCGGCAAAGAGGCAATTGAAGAGATATATGAAACCAGTTATTACGGCAGACCCAAAAACGACAATTTAATACTCACCCTGGTTGAAGCAGCACACCTGCTTTACCGCGAGAAACTCGAAATTGAAAAAGAAGGCGAATCACTTGGATTTGAAGAATATTTCAAAAATGCATCCCTGTTAAACCCTTATTTTGAACTCAAATATATTGTATATAAGGACCTTCGAGAGCGTGGATTTTACGTTCAGCCTGGAGTTGCGGATTTCAGGGTATATCCGCGGGGTGGCAAACCCGGGAAATCCTCATCCAGAAGTTATGTGTATGTCCATTCGGAAAGAGTGGCCCTACCCCTCTCTGTCCTTCTGAAAAATCTGGAATCTGCCGGCAACGTGCGCAAACAGCTCATAATTGCAGTTGTGGACGAAGAAAGCGACATTACCTATTATGAAGTGCAGGAATCAGACCCTACAGGTAATATGGAACAACTGTATCCTTCACTGCAAACTCCTGCAACAATGCTTGAAGATCGTGTCATTGTCTGGGACGGTGAAGCTTCCGGTAAACTGTACGAAAATGGTTTTTATGGCAAACCCCTGGACCAGAAACGTCTACAACTGTCTCTTGTAGAAGGCGCTTTCCTGCTAAAGAACAACATAATTGAAGTAACCACACGAAAAGATGACAATAAACTCAATTTTGATGAATTCTGCAAAAGGGCCGCGCATATCGAGCCTCTTTTCCAGAGGAAATACAGGGTGTACGAAGACCTCAGGACCCGGAAACTCGTACCTAAAACCGGATTCAAGTTTGGTACTCATTTCAGGGTCTACAGCGAAGTGAAGTCCGCATCAAAGATTCCTCATTCCGAATACCTGGCCCACTCGATCGGCACACAACATGAATTTTCCCTACCAGTTATGTCAAGGGCAATCAGGCTGGCCAACAGTGTGCGTAAAAAAATGCTCTTTGCAATCGAAGCCGATGAAATACGTCATATTGATATTACACGTGTGAAAATGTAAAGGTCCGAAAACACAGGCAAATAAAAAAGGCGAGCCTATTTCAAATCCCGGCAACAAACCTCAAGCGGAGGTATAAGATGAAAAATGAAAAGGATGCAAAAATAGCAATCGCCCTGCTTTTTATAACAATACTTGCAATTGCAATTACCTATGCCCTGTATCCCTATATTGAAGCTTTTTTTGCCGGCCTGATTATTTATATAATAATGAAACCCGCGCATGATTTGCTGACAAAAAGACTGAAAATCAATAACCGGGTTGCCTCTGTTGTATTGATAGTGCTATCTATTGTAATTATAATAATTCCCTTGTACTACCTGATAATCCTTCTATCCCAGCAGGTAGGACAGGTGCTGGAAATCGTAACAGCAAATATGGATATTGTCTACGGGGATTTGCAAAAAATAAATGAGCTGGCTCCGGCCCTGGACCTGGAACAGAAGGCATCGGATATCGTCACAACAATCGGGGGATTCGTCAGCCAGCTTGTGCTGGGCACCATTCAGAACCTGGGTAACCAGCTTATTGGCCTGATTATAATGGTTTTCCTGTTGTACTACCTGTTTACCACGGATGATAAGACACTAAGGGACATGACTTCCAATATAATCCCTTTCAGTGATAGCAACAAGGATAAATTGATGAGGGAAATGAAGAATATCATCCATTCCACAATAATAGCCACCTTTTTCATAGCAGCCGTGCAGGGCGGATTACTTGCGTTCACCTTTTATCTGCTTGGCATCCAGGGAGCAGTACTATGGGGATTTGTCACACTGATTCTTTCAATAATGCCTGTTGTAGGTGCCCCTCTTGTATGGGTCCCTGCAATCATTTTCAAAGCTATAGAAGGAGATTTCTTTGCCGCAGGGGGCATTTTCATAGCAGGAATGATAATCAGCAATATAGATAATTTCCTGCGTCCTTATATTCAGGAAAAGGTAGGTGCAATCCATCCCTTTGTTTCCCTGCTGGGAATTTTCATAGGAATATACCTATTCGGACTGGTCGGTATCGTGGTTGGGCCACTGGTTCTTTCTTCCTTCCTGCTGATGTTAAGAATGTTCCATGAGGATTACATCAAAACCTGATTTTCAATTAATATTTATTTTTTTCCTGATGCTCCTGAACATCTGTCCTACCACATATTTCTGAGGTGTCAGCTTACCCCCCGGTTTTACACGCCCTGCTTTTATCGCGGAGAGAACGGAATCCACCGATTCATTTTCTACATCGATGTCAGTATAGGACCTGCCAACCATACATGGCTCATGAGCATCACTGCCTCCTACTTGCGGCAATCCCAGCTTATCGGCAACTATCTTTGCCCTTGTATTGGCATAAGAAGTTAAACAACGGGAATTGAAAACTTCAACTGCATCCACATCCAGCCCTTTCAGGTACCCGATTCCATGAGAGGTTTTTTTGTAGGGATGAGGAATAATTACAAGGCCGCCCAGATTGTGTGCATATTCGATGGTAGAAAGGACACTCATCCCCGCAGGTATACTTTCCGATGCACCCAGCACAAGCACATGACCTTCAGCAGAACTTACTTCCTGCCCCGGAATTACCAGTATGTCCGAAGCAATTTCTAACGCACGTCTTGCACAGGCAAAACCACCTTCAACACTGTCATGATCACATATAGCAACCCCATCTATCCCGTTTTTTTTAGCCCCTTCCAGGATGGAATCAAATTGAGAATCACTATCTTTTGAAAAACAGGAGTGTACATGCAGATCGATCAACATATAATAAAGGCTATGCAATCTGAATTTATAAATCTTTGGAGGTGGTTTCGGCCATATTACCGGAAACTTAATCTTTTTTCGAGAGATTTGGCTTTGTGATAGACCTCATTTCTGGCCTCCACATCCATAACAACAGTATTACCATAATTTACACTGTGCACAATTCCTTCCTCGAAAAGCCAGGAAACAGCAGACATGGTTTCACCTGACATAGGCAACTCCAGGGTAAACCGTTTCCATTCAGGCAGATGGGCATAAATAATATCCTTGAGCTCATCCAGCCCTTCACCGGTCGTTGCAGAGACCACCACTGGATTGGGAGCCAGGTAGGCAATCGATTTGAGCCGGGAGCTGAGCTCTTCGTGGGAAAGCCTGTCGGCCTTGTTGATAGCGGTGATTATTGTGGCTTTTTCGAGCTGTTCCCAGAATATTCCATGTGATACGGCGAGTTTCTTCCTTATAACATCTACCGGCTCACTGATATCCACCACAAGCAGGATAATATCGGCCCTGAATACATCTTCCAGGGTTGAGCGGAATGCATCCACCAGAAAGTGGGGGAGATCTTCTATAAATCCCACGGTGTCTGTGAGGAGGGTCCATCGGCCATTAATGTTCAGATATCTTGTGGTGGGAGAAAGGGTGGTAAAAAGCATATTTTCCACCTCCACATTTTCATCGACCAGGGTGCGGAATAATGTGCTTTTTCCTGCATTCGTATAACCTGCAAGGGACAACAGGGAAAAACCTTTGGAATGGCGGTAACCACGCAGGTTTTCACTGTCCCTCTGCCCTGTACTGAGTTCTTTCTTTATGCGGCTTATACGTTTCTTGACATCCTGCTCATAGGAGTCTTCATAACCTCCCAGCCCCATGAAACCGGGACGTTCTTCCATTTTAAGCAGGGATACGATTTTCCTGGCTCTGGGAAGTTCATATTCCAGCCGGGCAAGCTCAACCTGCATACGGGAACGCCTGGTGGTGGCCCGGCTTGCAAAAATTTCCAGGATCAATTGAAACTTATCTATCACCTCGCACTTGCACATCTCGGACAGGTTATAGACCTGGGTTACGGAGAGTGGATTGTAGAATATAATTTTTGCAGGTTTTTGTGACAGAGCCAGTTCTGCAACCTCTTCTGCCTTACCTTTCCCTATCTGGTACTGCCTGTCAGGATAACGGGTCTGGATCACTTCCTGAACCACATTATAATTTCCAGCCCTGGCAAGTTCCCTTAATTCAGCGAGTTTGCGTTGGTTTTCCGACTCACTACAACGGGGAATTCTCCTCTGTACAAGAATTACATCTTTCATATGGTTTAACTCTGGATTATGAAAATATAGTTTATAGATTCTCTTTGATTGGTTCCCATGATTGGGGATCAAGAAGTAAATTGCGGCTGCTCAGGGATATATGGTGAGCGATTTCGATACCCATTCTTTCACTCAGGGATTCGGGATATTTGAAAGATGCGGTGAACATACTGTTTGAAAGCCATTCAGGCTGGTTGAAAAGGTCTCCTTCCTCTGCCACTATGGTAATCCCTTCCATTCCTTCAACTGTTCTTTCAATCATCTTCACAACATCCACAACCTCGGGAGGGTTGTCACTCACAAATGGTTTGATATTTACACCATGTATCTGTTTCACATGCCCTCCTGACACCGAAAGGGATACAGCGGCACATACCATCAGGTATCTGGAATTATGCCGATGCCGCCCTGATATATCTACAGCAATTATCCTTTCCATTTTAAAATTCCCGATTATCTGAAGTATTCCGCCCTTAGTAAGGTTTTTAGTAATAAAGTATTTGTCTTTTAAACAAGCAGACCTTGAAGAAGATACATTAAATAGGAAATAAATAATTTTACAAAAACAAAAGAAAATGTATTGCCCTTTTATTGTGTTGGATGATATGCAAAAGCAGTAATTTGATGCCATTTTGCCTTACTGTCCACTATCCATTGATGAGTCTGATGACGGAATTACTCATATTGGCCATTATTGAATAAAAAAACAGTTGACCCGAAGGGTCCTGTCTGCATTTTTAAAAATTTACTTTAAGAGTCTCCCCATGTCCTCTTCTACAGTGGTATTCGGTGTTATGTTGAACTTCTCCACCAACACTTTCAACACATTCGGGGAAACAAATGCCGGGAGCCTCGGTCCAAGGGTGATATCCTTTATTCCAAGCCTCAGGAGGGCAAGCAATACAAGGACTGCCTTTTGCTCATACCATGCGATATTGTACGAGATCGGTGCGTCGTTGACATCTTCAAATCCAAGTCTGGCCATAAGGCCCTGTGCAATGATTACCAGTGAAAATGAATCATTGCACTGTCCTGCATCCAGTACTCTGGGAATTCCATCAATGTCCCCCAGGTTAAGTTTATTGTAGCGATATTTTGCACATCCGGCGGTAAGTATGACGGTGTCTTCAGGCAATGCCTCTGCAAAATCTGTGTAGTACTGTCGTTCTTTGCGACGTCCGTCACACCCTGCCATGACAATGAATTTCTTTATCCTGCCGGCTTTGACAGCATCAACAATCTTGTCTGCATTAGACAATACAGAGTTGTAGGCAAAACCGCCCGTGATGGTACCTTCTTCCAGTTGCACCGGAGGTTCACAGGCCTTTGCCTGCTCGATGATTCCTGAGAAGTCTTTCTTACCATCTTTAGGTACTATGTGTGTGGCACCATCATAACCTACAGAGCCTGTAGTGTATAACCTGTCAATGTAGGTCTTCTTTGGAGGAACTATACAGTTACTTGTTAGTAATATTGGCCCGTTGAAACTTTCGAATTCCTGCTTCTGTTGCCACCATGATCCACCATAGTTGCCCACCAGATGTTCATACTTCTTGAATTCTGGATATGCATTGGCAGGCAGCATCTCACCGTGGGTATATACATCGATACCGGTGCCTTCTGTCTGATCCAACAACTGTTTCAGGTCATTCAGGTCATGCCCGCTGATAAGGATACCCGGATTGTTCCCGGTTCCGATATTGACCTGAGTCGATTCCGGATGCCCGAATGTAGTGGTATTTGCCATGTCAAGTGCTGCCATTACATCAAAACCCTTTTCTCCACATCTCAGGACCAGAGAGATAAGTTTCTTTTCAGTTAGGCTGTCATCCGTGGTTGCCACAAGGCCTTCTTCTATAAACGAATTAACTTTTTTATTGGTATGCCCAAGCATCATAGCATGATGTGCATATGCTGCAATTCCTTTGATACCATATACCAGTAATTCTCTTAATGACCGGATATCTTCGTTCTCTGTTGCAAGTATGCCGGTATTTCTGTCCTTGAGATTTTGCGGGGTCACAGTTGCTATCCCGGGCAGATCGTTCTCGTCAAGTGCATTGTTATCCAGAAGTTTCTGTTTGATATCCTTCTGAAGCTCGAAACCCCTATCAATACGTTCCTGAATACCGGTTGCTCTGAAATCAGTATTTGTTATGGTTGAGAACAACGCATCGAACATAAAATCATCAGTGCTTGTCTCAGAGATGCCTGCCTTTCTTGCTTTCTGGTTGTAGAATGAAATGCTTTTAAGCACATAGATGAGATCATCCTGAAGGTCTGCAACTTCCCCCTTCTTACCACATATACCACTCTTAGTGCAACCTTCCCCGTTCATTGTTTCTTCACACTGATAGCAGAACATTTTGTCACCTTTATTTTTTAGTTACGATTATAGATTTGCAACCATTTATCCGTCTGAAATTGTGGTCGCCACTTTGTAAGTTAACACTGACATATCTGAGATATGGCTATTTATAGAGATAGTTTCCACTTCGATACCCAAAAACGAATACTGCTAAAACCCACTTCTCTATAAACTATGTTGTCACAACTACTTAAAATGCTAGTGATAAAAATTAGTTGTGGTTTTTCTTTTTTTACGTTTCTTTCTATAATAACCCCATAGTTTCCACTGGAATTTGTTATCCCAAATCCGATATATACAAAGTATATAATGTATCTATTGTGCACATTGTGCTCTTGAAAATATTATAGTATATTATATAACCCAAATTATTCCATAATATTATTGGAGAATATAATTAGAGAAAAACTGTGGCCTGTTTTAGATAAAGTATTTCATAAAAGGAGGTTACAAAAAAAAGAAGAATAAGAATGAATCACCAATCTGTCACTATTATTCTGTTCATGCTTTTCTTTTGCAAACCCCTGTACTTGTTACGATCCCAGGTAGTAGGTTTTGCAAATTTTAGTTCTGTGATGGCACCTTTAGTGTAAATGTCGTTCCTTCTCCTAATTCACTTTCCACCCTGATATTACCCCCGTACCTTTCAATAACTTTTTTTACAATGTGCAAACCAATTCCAGTATTCCCGGTACTTCCAGCCTTGAAATTTTCATCAAATATTTTGTCAAGGATATCTTTTTCCATCCCCGTCCCGTAATCCCTAACACTGATCTCACAATAGTCTTTGTTAGGAGATATCACGATATCCATTTTTTCTGTTTTGCCGTGGTTAATGGCGTTTCGAATCAGATTGTCAATTGCAGAACGGAAGGCCTCATCAGCTACAATCTTCCCATTACCACTAATATTGAACTGGATAGGGTAATAGGAACTTACTTCTTCTATTATTTCACGAGCTTCATATACTGCAAGTTCACCCCCTTTGGATACCGTATACTCCAGATTTTTCATGTCATTGACCAATTTTATACTGGCTTCTACAGATTTCATGACTTTGCCCAGATAAGTAAAATCACCTTTTTTTTCTGACAGGTATGTTGCCATCTGAATCACGTTGAGGTGATTCAATATATCATGGCGCAATATTCGATTGATTACCTGCAAAAAATCTTTGATCTCAGTTTGTTGCATCTCTATTTTTTTTCTTTCAGCAATAGAATGAATTACCACTACATACCCATTTGTTTTTCCGGGTTTCTCCTCAATTGCAGAAATACTGAGTTCTACAAAAAACGGTTCCTGCTCTTTCAGAACCAGTAATATTTCTTTATTCTGTAATGGAAATATATTTTTCTGCTGTGGTACTGTAAATACAACATTTTCAGAATTTGATGTTATCTCTTTAAATTGCAACACTTCATCTATTGGTTTGTTGATGATGTCCCGTTTACTACCGATAAAAGAGAGTGTTTTTTGATTAACCAATGTGATATTAAAATTCTCATCTGTCACAATAACGGGATCTGCAATATTTTGGAGCGTGACTTTGAATCTCTCTATTTGATATTCCAGACTTTTGTTTGTCTTTACAAGATCACGTTGAGTATTTACTAACTCATTATTCAACTGCGAAATTTCGTTGTAGATTTCGTTGTCATCCATGGTATTCGAGTATTAAATATATTTCATAGATTCGTTTGCTTTATTGAAAAGAATGGCTACTACTAATTGATTTGTAACTACCTATTTTCTCTTCACATATCTCAATATGCTTTTCTTTATCAGCCATTATTTTATCAATATCTGAGAAGAATGTATTTACATTTTTATCGGCAATTACTTCACCTAATGATTCAACCTTTGCCTCTTTTATCGATGAATACACTTTTCGTGCCAGTATCACATACTTTAAAATTTCTTCAAATATTTCCGGTGTGTCCAGCCCTTTAAAATCAATATTTTCTTCAGGTAGACCAGGGGGTATTTCATCTGGAGCACCTTTGCCGATTTCATCAAACCATCGGATAAGTAAATTTACGTGTCTCTCTGCATCAAGTGCCATTTTTTCTAATTCTTCATCTGAATTATCATCGATTTCAATACGTGCTTCCCATATGCTTAATTGAACCATTTCCGTTTCGATCCAGTAGATTTTTTCAAGCATTGAGATGAGTGTTTCTTCTTTTCGTATACCCATTCGATCACCTGATTAGTTTTGGGACAGGAAAATCATTTACCTTGATCAAACAAATTAAAGGTTCTTTTATTCAAATAATTCATTTGCAAGTGCCAGGGACTGTTTTGCATCCGGAGCATTGAGATCCGCTCCTACCTTTTTCCATAATTCGGGATCGATATTGAATGGATGCCCACCTACCATGATGGTTGTATTTTCCAGGTCTTTTGAATTCCTTAATTCCTGAACCAATGCTTTTAGCTTATGAACATTGATTGAAAGGGTAGCAGAAACAATAACAACCTGTGCATTTGTATCATTAACTGTCTGGATGATACTTTCTGCAGGCGTATTTGCTCCCAGGTAATAACTATTCCAGCCATCCATCTCAAAAAAGTCTGCAACCATTCTCACGCCCAATTCGTGTAATTCATTCCCTATGCAGGTAGCCACAACGGTCCTATCCTTATTACCCTGTGAAATCATTTCTGGATAAAGCCGGGACATAATGTGTTGAGTTGAAGCAGTAATATAGTGTTCTTTGGCAACGCTTATCCCGTTGGTTTGCCAGAGTCTTCCCACTTCATATTGTGAAGGCTGGAATATATTAAGATAGATATCTTCTATAGTCGCTCCTTTTTCAAGAGCACTGAAAATTAGATCGGATGCAGCATTCTTTTTTCCTTCAATAAGCAGGTCAATATATTTGCCTGCTAATTTACCATAATATGCATTTCGATCAATATAAGATACTGTATCATTTTCTTTTTTTTCAAATACCATTAATCCAGCGTCGAGATATTCATGTATAATATCTGCTTCTTCCTTTGTAAACTGGTTTTCAGCAATGTTTTCGGAAACAATTTCTTTTATAATCTGCAAGTTTGTGATCAGGTATTTTTCCGGAATTCCTAGGTTATGCATCAAAACTTTGACCCATTGCATGTAATCCAGGAATAGAGGTTTACTATGAATACAGATAGCCTCTCCCAGGTAGAATATGTGATATCTACAATCCTGCAAGGACAGTTTCTTTCCTTTTTTGCCATACTTTGCAGCCAATTCGGGTTGTCGGGCATATTGTCTTTCGATAACGTTTTCTGAAAGAGTGTTACAATTAGTGTACAAGAATCGGCCCATTGTTGTACATTTTTCAGGTATTGTATTACTGAGTTGCATATTTTATCCCGGAAATTTTATATTCTAATTCAGTTTAAACGGCAATGTCGTATGGCTATAAATCTATTTTTATAAAAGAATAAGTTGGCCTTTTACTAATTACTTATGGTGAACAAAATAGCCTTGAATGATATATTTGACTATTTTTTATTTATTCACCAAGTTTATATCTATTGCATAATCTATTAAAAAATAGGTGAATAAAGTTCAAAGCCGCTTTTGTATCGTACCACCACCACATACCCAACTGCTTTTAGCATCAACTTTATTCACCTATTACCATAGAAGATTCTGATGATTGTCCTATCCTAATATTTTACAGTTAATCACGCATTGAGTTTTGTGGCCGACGTGTAAACATCATACATTGAATATAACCAGAACAAAGGATATAGGACAATTCCAATAAGTATGTAGATCATCAGGACCAGGCATATTCCGATAACTATGAATAAAACACCTTTTTGTTGCTGGCCAATATAGGTTTGTCCCAGTCCAGGAAATATGAAAGATAAAATAATAGCAATAATCGGGCTTTTCTGTTTATTCTGCTCCATGAAAACTCCTCCTTTGCATAAATTTTACAATTATTCTGATTTAGATCTATTTTCAACAATATTCATCTCCTGAAAGGAAATAATCCACAAGTTGTGATATTTCACTTATTTCCAATTGACCCACCAGATAATCATCTATTGAAGTGGATATCTCTTCAATATCTATCACGTAATTTTCGTTGTCATCATAAATGTCATATGTCACAACAGGATATCCTGCGGCCTTCCAGGCAGTGATACCTCCGTCCATGTTGTACACATCGGTGTAACCAGCTCCTACCAACGTGTTGCTTGCACTTGCGCTGCGTACCCCACTTTTACAATATACCAGTATTGTTTCATTACTCGGCACTTCATCCAGTCGGGAAGACAGCTGGGTGACACCGATCAGGTTTGCATATTTGATATGGCCTTCATCGAATTCACTTTGTGTCCTGACATCCAGCAGGAAAATATCTTCAGTATCAAGCATCTGTTTTGCCTGATTTACATCTACATCCGTATATCCGTTTACACTGATATCAAATGCAACTACAGTGCTCTGTGTGTCGCTATCTACAAAAGCAGAACATGATGTAATTGTTCCCAGTAGAATTAAACTGACCAGGAAAATTACTTTTTTACTATGCCCTATTAATATACCCCCATTGAAATTGTATGTATTGGCTTTTTTTTCTAAATTTGTTATAGAATACTCTATCAAAATAACTTATATTAATTTTGGACGTCAGGTCAGGAACACTACTCCTGACCATCAGCAGATTTTGGTCTTATATCAAATACCGGATGAAAATAAGGGCAACTATTTAATCATAAAAAATCCAGTTTTATAAGGAGAAAGATGACATTATGGCAGTAAACAATCGATACGATGTAATCATTATCGGAGCCGGACCTGCCGGGATGTTTGCAGCCAATGAACTTTCCGGTCATGGTTTGAAAATCCTGGTAATTGACAAGGGTAGAGATGTCGAAAAAAGACATTGTCCCATGGAATCCGTTCAACACTGTATGCACTGTACTCCCTGCAATATAATGTGCGGAGTTGGCGGAGCGGGGACATTTTCTGACGGGACCCTGAATTTAAGACCGGATATTGGAGGAGACCTGTTAGAATTCACTCATGACCAGAAGAGAGCATGGGAACTTGTGGATTATGTGGATAATATATTCCTGCAGTGTGGTGCCACAAAAAAAATGATCTCACCAAAGGAGGAAGATGTAGAGCAACTTCAACGCCGGGCTGCATCGGTGGGAGCAAAATTCATCGATACAAAGCAACGGCATATAGGAACCGATAATGCACCTGCTGTTATTGGGAAATTTAAAAAGAAACTGGATGAAAGTGAAGTGGATTTTCTCCTGAATACTGATGTAAAAGACCTCTGGATAGAGAACAATGTCTGCAAAGGTGTTTTCCTGAATAACGGCAGGACAATAGAATGCAGTTATACACTTCTGGCACCAGGCCGGATTGGGGGGAAATGGGTCAATGAAATAGTTGATAAACATTCAATCAGTGCCCGTTATGCAGGGGTGGACATCGGGATTCGTGTTGAAGTTCCCGGAATTATAATGGACCCTGTGACCAAAATAAACCGTGATCCGAAATTCCACATCCAGACCCGCAAATATGACGATTTTGTACGCACTTTCTGTACCAATGAACACGGTTTTGTAGTCAGGGAAGAGTATGAAGGATTCATTGCCACTAACGGGCATTCAATGCATGACACGGTTTCTGAGAATACCAATTTCGCATTTCTGGTACATATCGAACTGACAAAACCCATTGAGAACACAATCAAGTATGCCAGGTCAGTGGCAAAACTGGCAACCACCATAGGAGGTGGCAAACCTGTCCTCCAGAGAATGGGGGATTTGAGAAGAGGGCGGCGTTCCACCGAAGCGCGTCTTGTAAGGAATCCGGTGGTGAATACTCTAAAAGATGTAACTCCCGGGGATATTTCGATGGCCATGCCTCACAGGATAGTTATGGACATCATAGAAGGACTGGAAACCCTTGACAGGATCATTCCCGGCGTGGCTTGTGACTCCACCCTTCTCTATGCTCCGGAGGTCAAGTTTTATTCCATGAGGATACAGATTGACGCAAATATGCAATCAAGTATAAGGAACCTGTTTGCAGCCGGGGACGGAGCAGGATTGTCCAGGGACATAGTTAATGCTTCTGCAACTGGTGTCCTGGCAGCAAGAGGAATATTGGAAATTTCTACCCGATAAAAATTACAGTTTTAGTTACCGGCTGTTTTCCCAACACCGCAATACCTACAATCGGAAACACTGCAAAGAGGATTGTCAAATTTCCATTTGAGTCCCCATCCCTTGATTTGCTTGATTATTTCGATAAAATCCTGTCCACTTTCACTTAGTGAATAGAAGGATTTTACTGGAATAGCCGAGGAATCAATTCTTTTTTCGACAAGGCCATGTGCCTCAAGTTCCTTCAGGCGGGTAGACAGCATTTTTGGCGTAATATCTCCCAACATTGCTTTGAGTTCATTGAACTGTTTCTGGTATCTATCGCCTTTATGCAATTCCAGTAGGATACACAGGGTCCAGCGCTTGCCAATTATGTCCATCATCTTGTAAAGGGTGCAATCTTTCATAGTATCTAGTTAGAAACCTTCTATTATATAAACCAGTATCCTAATAATACTTAGTATCGATAAGATACTTTGATAGAGACAAATGTCAAAAATACCAATAAAGTGTGGAGGAAAAATATGTTTTGTTACCAATGCGAAGAAACAGCAAAAGGAGAAGCCTGTACAAAGGGTGGAGCATGCGGGAAATCGAATGAAGTTGCAGATCTGCAGGATCAGCTTATTTATATGCTTAAAGGTCTTGCCGCTGTCAACCAGAAAGCAAGAGACACAGTACATGAAAATCCGGGCCTGAAAACCCGATTAATAAATGCCCTGAAAGGAAACGAACAATCAAAGGAAGGGGAACCAGAAGATTATATTGATTCCCATTTCATGGTAGAAGCCCTTTTCTCGACAGTAACCAATGTAAACTTCAGTGCTACTGATTTCGAGAAGTGGATCCAGGATGCATATGATAAAAGGGAACAAATTAAATCCGAACTTCAGGCACATGGAGTGGACCTGAGCGATCTTCCACAGGCTGCAAAGATCAACCCCGATGAACTTGGAAACGCTGAATCAGTCAGTATCCTTGCAACTGAAGATGAAGATATCAGATCCCTGAGAGAATTACTTGTATACGGTCTAAAGGGAATGGCTGCGTATGCATACCATGCCAGTGTGCTTGGTCACCAAGATAAAGATATTGCAGTCTTTATTGACAGGGCACTGGTAGCCACTCTTGATGACTCCCTTTCCGTAGATGACCTCACAGGCCTGGTGCTGGAATGTGGAAGTTTCGGTGTCAAGACAATGGCAATGCTGGATGAAGCTAACACTACAACCTATGGCCATCCGGAACCCACAGAGATCAATATTGGAACCGGGAACAATCCGGGTATCCTTATCAGCGGGCATGATCTAAAGGATATGGACCAGCTCCTGAAGCAGACTGAAGGCACCGGTGTTGATGTATATACCCATGGTGAGATGCTGCCTGCCAATGCCTATCCAGAATTTAAGAAGTATGAACATCTGGTGGGCAACTATGGTGGATCATGGTGGCAACAGAAAACCGAGTTTGAAAAATTCAATGGCCCGGTGCTTATGACCACAAACTGTCTTGTACCTCCAAAAGATTCCTATTCTGACCGGGTATTCACAACAGCAATGGTCGGATTTGAAGGGCTCAAGCATATCGAAGAGAAAGAAGGCGGGACAAAAGACTTCTCTGAAATCATTGAAATGGCAAAACAATCCAGACCACCCGAACAACTGGAAAATGGCGCAATACCTGCCGGATTTGCCCACAATGCCGCCCTTTCAGTTGCCGACAAGATCGTGGATGCAGTTAAAGCCGGCCAGATCTCCAGGTTTATTGTAATGGCGGGTTGTGACGGGAGACAGCACGACAGGGAATACTACACTGAATTTGCAAAACAACTGCCACAGGATGCTGTAATTCTTACAGCAGGTTGTGCCAAGTATCGGTATAATAAACTGGACCTTGGAGACATCGGCGGTATCCCCAGAGTACTGGATGCGGGCCAGTGTAATGATTCCTACTCACTGGTTGTCATTGCCCAAAAGCTGGCTGAAGCCTTTGAACTGGATGATATAAACGACCTGCCCGTTTCCTACAATATCGCATGGTATGAGCAAAAGGCAGTCCTTGTATTGCTTGCCCTGCTAAGTCTTGGTGTCAAGGACATTGTACTGGGACCGAGATTGCCGGCGTTTGTTTCCCCGAATGTGTTGAACGTGCTGGTTGAAAATTTCAACATCAGCAAGAACACAACTGTAGAAAATGATCTGGAGAGGCTGCTCTAAAGCCTCCCATCCCCTTTTTAGGAGAATCGAATATGCAAATCAGATACGTAAAAGATGCCGAGCAAAAAAAGAATCCACATGGTGCAGATGTGCGAAAGATGTATGCATCAGACCATGGCCAGGCAATGCACATAACCCTTGAACCAAAACAGTCCCTAAAAAAACATATTACTCCGGTAGATGTGTTTTTCTATATACTTGAAGGCAAGGCCAGGGTTGAGATTGGCGATGAAGCCGAGATTGTGGAGAAGGATTCAATTGTCGAGAGTCCGGCAAAGATTCCCCATCTGGTGGGTAACGCAGGCGAGGGGATTCTGCGCTTTTTGGTTGTGAAAATGCAAAAGCAGGAAGAATCTACCCGGCTCCTGTAATTTCTTTTTTTATATATAATATTCCACTGAGAACCTGTATATTACGTGTAACTTTTCCAGGGAGCGCACTTCTATTGATGGCAGGTCACTATCAGGCGTGAAACCTGTTTCTTCAAAATCCATGAGAATGATTTTGCATTTGATGTTTTCATGAAGTTTTTCCATGAAATATCTTGCTTTTTCCATAATTCTTTGGATCAGTTCCTCTACCTGGTCTTTTGTAAAACTGTCACAGCAGGCGGGCACATATTTAACTTCAGTGCTCAAATGTTCGCGGTCATGCAGCGTCATGGAGAATCCATCAATCTGTGCTCCTTTTATTGCATAATCCCCCAGTCCAAAACTTTTGGTGATGGTATTTTTCATTCTTACTCTCCTGGCTTTACTATGTATGTTTTACATTAAATTGCTTTTCAAGAGAATACAACCTGAGCAATCCATTTCCACTCCATATCACAGGGGCGACTATAAATCGACAGGTTATCTATTTATATAATAAAGTTCTCATATATTTTAGAGTCGCTATTATACACAATTCCAGGAGATCATTTATGGATTATGAAAAGATATTTTCAGACACATGGGATGTTTTCAAAGAAAACTTCGTAACATACATCATTGCTACATTGGTTGCTATGATCGGTTCGATTCTTATTGTAACAATTGCCCCGCTGCTCTATGGGCTGGTAGATATGGCCGTCAGGGGCGTTAAGGGAGAGCCTATTGATTACAAAGATGTATTCAGTGGATTTGATCACTTCGTGAGAAGCTGGGTTTTCGCTATTGTGGCGGGTGTTTTATTGATAGTCGGCTACATGTTGCTCATTATACCGGGATTAATCCTTTCCATCCTGCTGCTGTATGCTTTTCCATTACTTGTCATCAGGGGCTACAGTGGAGTTGATGCCATCAAGGAAAGTGTTGAAATTGGAAAAAACAATTTCCTGGATACAGCAATCATCTCCGTCATCCTCTGGATTATCAGTGGCATTGGCAGCTATGTAGTCTTTGGTTCCCTGATTACCACTCCGATTGTTGTGATCGCATCTGTGGTAGTTACATATCGTATGATCGAAAATAATGAAACCGCATATACCTATGTGGCGGATTTTGAAGAAGTTGATGACACTTCTTCTGATGCAAATGAAGGGGTTCAGAGGCCCCTTTAATTTTTTTCAATTTTTTTTATCTTTTAATTTCCATAAATCTTACATACTAAAACACACAATATATTTATTGATGGTAGTGAAAATAATCCCTGCAATATGCTTCCTTTTTATTCTTGCATTATCAGTTACACCTGTGACGGGACAGACTCTTGAAATAAGTGGCCCTGATTCTTTAGAAGCAGGCGAAGATGCATTCATCTATGCCACTTTGAGTAATAATTCGACTTTTGTTTCCGGTGAGATGATCAATTTTTCTGCTGACGTTGGCCAGATATCTTCCAATGGAACTATCGATGACTCAGGTGTAGCAACTGCAATATTTAACTCCACAGTAGCGGAAAGGGCAAACATAAGCGCAACCTACGGGAACATATCCGATAATCTGACCATCGATGTTGAACCTGCTGAGGTAAACCTTATTGACTGGTCCAGTTCGTCTCAGGCTCTTGTAGTAGGAAACATTTCTACCATCAATTTCACTGCATACGATACCTACGGCAATATCAACACAACTGCACCTATGGACGTTGAGATTTCAGTAATTGACCTAAAAGGAAACATAAAAGAAACAAGCACTTCTACAAGTATATCACCTTATGAACTGAGTCGGGTCAATATTACTGCTGATTCATTGGAATTCAATTTTTCATCCACAACAAACCCTTTCATTACCTTTGAAATAAATTCTACTTTTGCATCCAAAGTGAATTTAAATGTGTCCTCTGATTCTATATCAAATGCAACAAATATAAGTTATTCTCCAGCTCGTCCTTCAATACTTGATATAAGCTATGGAGATGAATATACGGTCAATACAACAGAAGACATATCAGTCAACATCTATGATCGTTACCGGAATCCGGTCAATAATTCGACTTTAATATTTAACATTACACCACCCATAAATACGAGTTACAACTCACCTATTACCTATGATTCACTTGAAATTCATCCCTCTTCTACAATAACCAACATCGAAGGTATTGGCAATGCTACATTCAGGACTGATAAAAGAGCAGGGGACAACATTATAAATATATCAGTATCTGAAAATGAGACACTCTATAAGGAAATATCCATAACCGGTATCGCAGATTCCGCAGAAGATATGCATTTGACGTATTCCCCTTCCCTGTGTTATGCAAACAATGTAGACTATTACCGCCTATCAGCAACTCCTGTAGACCAGTTCCTGAATCCAATCCTTCCAAACGGCCCAAATATAAAAGAGCAGGTATACTTCGATGAAGGATCAACAAAAATTCCCCTGAATCCTTATGGCACTGCCACTACGAAAGTGGGCCCTACCCCTTATGTAGAAAATATTTCCGTGACAGCGAGTTTCAGAAATGAAACCGGTGATACAGGTATAAATAATTCAACAAATTTGAATTTTATTAAAGGTGACCTTGCGCAGATAAAGTTATTTGCAACCCCTTCAATGATCTTAACTAAAAATCTGATTGGTAACCATATTTCTTCAATTCGGGGGATAGCACTTGATGAATGGGGCCATTCTCTAAGTGATATGAATATATCCCTTGCTAACACGAATGTATCCATGGGAAATCTTACCATGGAAGGGATAAATGAAACAAACTCAATTAACACCACCACCAATTCAGCAGGCAGATTCAGTGCAACCTTTGAGAGCAAGAATCTTGAAGGCAATTGTACAATTAATGCCACCAGTGGTGACATAAAAAGTTCTACAATCATTGACATACGTGATTCACCTTTCATCAGTTCATATGTTTTGGCTGAACCTGATGAAGTCGATTCAGGCGATATAGTAAATGTAACAACGGTAGTCTCTGTAGAAGGTGAATTACCTGTAACAAGACAGGCAGCAACTGCCATGCTCACTTTGGATCGATCCGGCAGCATGGACCCTGATTCATATGCAGGCACCCCCCTTGATGTGGTACTTGTTCTGGACCGCTCGGGTAGTATGAATGACCTTGGATCCTCACCGGAACAACCCCTTACAGATGCTCAGGATGCTGCCAGGACATTTATGGATAATCTTGTCTCAAATAGCCTGACTGGTGTTGTCTCTTTTGCAAGTGACAGTACAATCGAATCAGACCTTACCCTCCTGAACTCCTCGAGTTCCAAAGACCAGATCGAAGATGCAATCTATTCATTTTCCGCATCCGGATCTACCGCAATGGGGGACGGATTGGCTGATTCAATCGATATGTTGATTGACGATGGCCGAGATTCATCAAGAAAAGTAATTGTGTTGCTTACGGACGGTGTTTGTAACGCCGGCTCCGATCAGGATTGTACTAATGGTATCCAAAGGGCAAACTCCAATGGCATCACCATATATACCATTGGTCTGGGAAGTCCAGATTATATAGATGAGCCGACATTGCAACGAATCGCCTTAGAAACATCTGGTAACTATTACAACGCACCCACAGGTGCAGACCTTCAGGATGTATATTATTCCATAGCACAAGAAATATCGGATTACGATATAAGTGATATTGAATATGGAGAAGAGGGATTTACTCCCTACACATACAGTGCTGATAACATATCTTTAGACGTCTTGGATTCCGAACCTCCTTACTACCTTTACTTTGAAGGATGGGACCTTGACTTCAGTGGCGAATGCGTAATTGAAGTGAACGGCAATTATCTCACAGATGCTGGCTCATCCTCAAATCCCAATGAAGAATGGGTGTCTTTTGAATATAATATTACACCTCTTGTTGAAGATGGGGATAACACGGTTACCTTCCGGGATGAAAAAGATTATACAAATGAGATTCGTGAAATCAATATCTATGAAAATGAAATAAGGCTGGCAGAATATCCGGAAGAAAGCGGTGATCTGACATCTTATAACTGTGAATTCAATACTTCATATACAGGCTTTCAGGATTCATTTTTGGTCAACAATACCCTTAATGACCTTAAGGTAAGTCTAAGCTGGGTAAATAATTCAACTGACATGGACCTATACTTGAAAAGCCCATCTGGAACCGAATATGGAAATGGGGCGGATACTACCGGCTATTACACTGCCAACAATTCGGAATACATCTGGCTATACCCCCTTTCCGGATCTTATCCTGAAGATGACGATGAAACAATTGAACAAGGGAACTGGACTGTCAGAATTGCCTCATCTTTCCCAGAAGGAGAATTTGATCTGGAAACCTATATTGATAAAAAAAGTGCAACAAGACTGGCATCGAACTCATTCCTTTCAAGTTTCAATGAAAGTAACGGGGATCGCATAGGCCTTGTATTATACAGTACTGATTCGATTGTAAACAGTAGTAGTCTATCATCTTATTTGCGTAATGGAAGTGAATGGACAGGTTACTTCAATGTGGATGAGGAGGGAACATATTCATTTGATCTTTCTTGGCAAGATAATTCTTCGATGGAGATCGGACTCTATAACGGCGTTGATCTTCTCAATTCTACCACTGCTTCTGCTTCACCCGTCGACCTGACATCAACCCTCTATGCTGGTAATGATTATCGTCTTGTTGTGGAAAAGACAGGTGGTAAGTTAAACGATTCTGCCTTTGATTTCAATGTAACCAGAAAACCATTGCACGGGGCAATGGTAGCATACTATGACACCGGCAGCCCGGGAACTCCCAGATATCGCAGCCTCGAGGGTTTTGACTGGTCTTCTGAGTACTCGGCAAATTATGTAGGAGGGAGCATCAGGCAAATGGTACTGGAAACTTCACCTGCTTCTGGTGAAATAATTCTTGGTACATTGGACAACCATTATGATGCAAACTTCCAAGTATATTCCGACGATTGGGGCGAGGTAAGGGAATTTTCCACTTCCCTTGATTCATACTCAAGAAGGGGTTTTGACCTAGCCTATGAAAGCTTATCATCGGATGCAATGGCAGTTTATGCTGATTCGTCCAGTACACCCAGATACAGGATATGGGATGGGAACTCATGGTCTGCCGAATCTTCTGTAGACGGTAGTAATATGGGAGCAGGAGACGTTTGGTGGGCATCCCTTGCAGCACATCCTTCTTCCGATGAAATGATTCTGGTAACCCTGGATGATGCCAGGGACATACGTGCACAGGTCTGGGATGGGAATAACTGGGCAAATCCTGTGACCATTACAAACAGTGCACGTGCCTATGGTTACCAGTGTTTCAATGTGGTCTATGAACAGCAAAGAGGTAATGCCATTGTGGCTTGGTCGGACATCGAGGGGAACGTACATTCTCGTACATGGAACGGCAGTCAGTGGAGTGCCGAAAAGGATCTTTACAGTTTTGATGATAGTCACAGGGTATACTGGATAAAAATGGCCTCTGAATCATCTTCAAATAATCTTATAATGGGTATGCTGGACCTTGATGAGGACCTATATGTAAGTACCTGGAATGGTAGTGACTGGTCAGCTTCCAGAATTCAGATCGAAAATGACTGTTATACTTACAATAAACGTGCCTTTGATGTAGTCTTTGAGAAGAATAGTGGAACCGGTATGATAGTATGGGGTGACAAAACCAGCACACCAAAATACCGTACATGGAACGGCAGCTGGAGTGAAGAGATGGACGCATCTACTCTTTCAGAATACGATGATATGAACTGGGTACAGTTACATCCTGACCCATATTCAGATTCTATATTGCTGATCACGTCTGATGACCACGATGATATTAACATCCAGAAATGGGATGATGGCAGCTGGTCTGTATCCTCTGAACTTGAAACGTCTTCTTCCTCTGAATATGAAAATTTCGATCTGGTTTTTGAAAAAAGGAACAATACCGCTGCAGAAGCATCCGTAAGCTGGAAATCGTGGTCCGCATGGCTCAGTTCAGATCTCAACAATGATTCCATATCTCATATTGAAAATGCCATAGGTACAATGAGTTGTGAGGGATTGACAGCTATAGATGAAGGATTGTATGAATCCAATAATGAATTATCCTCAATAACCGGTAATTCCACAATGGTTCTCATGACAGACGGAATTGACAATGCAGGTTCCCATTCTCTTCTGGAGCAAGCACAGCGTGCACGTGACCAGAACACAGTGATATATACCGTGGGCTTTGGTAACAACGAATCTGAAGTTGATCCGGTGCTGGAACAGATTGCAAATATCACGGGAGGGGAATATTACTTTGCACCCAACTCCACAGTTCTTGAAGATATATTTGTGGGCATTGCATCAGATATAACAAACTTTAGTGCAACAGGCCCAAGACTTGAACTGCACATTCCTCACAACTACATAACCAATCTTTCCATTGCAACGGCTACTTATCGGGACAATAGCAGTAACTCAACGATAGGGAACAACTCTACATTTGTAGAGCCAAGTTATCCTTCTAACGTAACTGATAGTAGTGAGCCAGATATTGAAAATATAGGTGACAGAGACGTGCTCATGTGGGATCTTCCCCCTACTATGGGTATGGGCGACAAATGGGGTGTCTGGTATCAATTGAAGGTACAGGGAGCAGGTACAGTTCCACTGATCCTCCCCACATCCACATTGAACTACACTGATGTCAATGGGACTTCAATAGATATCAGTATATCCTACAGTGGAGATACAAGTATTGGCGGAAGCGGGGCTTCTGTTGATTATGTATCCTTGGGAGACGTAAATATCGAGCCACAATCAGATATTATCAATATCAGTGATAATGATCCTGTTACAATAACGGCAAGATATTCCGATGGCAACCCTGCTATTGCAAATGTGTTGCTATATACAAACCTGGGAGGATTTGGTGGAAGCCATTATCCATTTAATCTCACGGTAAGCGGTTCTGAAACTGTCAATTTCAGTAGTTCAACTGCCGGGAATGCATTTATTTATTCATTTGCAAGCAATGGAAATAACAGTGTTTCTGACTCAGCAAAAATCTATGTCAGACCAAAAGGCTCTATAACCCTTAATTGATATCGACATCAATAAGATGCTCGCCGTATATCAGATAAGTGTCATTCCTATGAGCTACTACCTGATCTGGTGAAGATGAAGATATGGAAAAATCATTTTCTTCCAGATATTCTTTCCAAAGACTTGCAAATTCACTGTTTATGGTAATTGTTAAATTATTCACAGAACTGTTCGTTGTAAGACTACTATTGTTGTAGCTCATTTTTAGAGTGGATACTCCGCTACCGGATTGAAATGAATTTCCTGAAGTCCTTATAACTGTGATCGTGGTAATATTTTCCGAATCAAGTTTTGAAGTGAATATCGGAGGAGCGGAAGTAAGCACCACCCTCTGGCCGGGGTAATATTTGAAGACTGCGCCGTTTTCATAGACTATTCGTTTATCATTTTTGCCGTATTCCACAGTACCAATGGCCTGGGGCGATGAGTCTATCCCCGGATAATCTATGGTTATATTTGATTTGTTTGATAAACCCAAGCTTGATGAATATAATTTGAATTTCATTGTTTTTACAGGCAATTCATTAAAGGCAACTGTTTCCATATTACTCTGTAAAACAACAAAACTCTGCTCCGAACTTTCAAATACACTGGCTTCCATATTTGAACTTAAAATCGGATAACCAACTGTATAAATCATACCGATGGAAAGTACAACTATCCCAAATATCAGGATAAAACCCACTACTTCTGAGACAGCCCTGTCGTCCATAAAATTATTCATTTGATACATATGTGATACCATGTGTTTCATTGTTGCTCATTGTTGTTCCATATATTCCAACAACAGGTGAAATGCCCGCAAGGGTTACATTGACCTCTTTTTCAGAGGTAGAAGAAGTTACCGAGATAATTTGATCATCTTTTATAGGCTGTGCACTAATTAGATAAGATTCCCCAGCAATACGGTATGGTATGGAATAACTTGTTTCTATTTTCCCGTTTTCCGGAGCTATCAGATATATTTCAGTAACTAGTGTTGCGACTTTATTTCCAACATCCGCATAATTTTTTTCCATAACAATTTCGGTAGGCTCATCTACGATGACATCTGTGATTCCAAACTGGACAATTATAAAAAATGAGATGAAAATAGCTGAAAAAATGATATATCCCATTGTTATCGAAACAGCATTCTCATTTTTCAGAAATGATTTCATGGACCCACCTCAATAATTTCAGGTTTTGATGAGTAGGAAGTGTCGGCATTAAGGAAAGTAACATTGACCCACACCTGCCCAATGGAATTGTTTGTAGAGTTATTTTCCCTTGTGTATTTCATGTATTCCACATCCACAAATTCCCCATGGGCAGCATATAGTACTTGCACTTGTTCATTATAACTATCCATTACAGTTGAAAGTCCGACATCAATACTCTGATTTGAAGTCTGATTCTCGCTATAAGCAATATCTGCAGCTATACCTGCGACTTCGTGAGTTTGTAATTTAAGTTCACGAATGTCATCCTTAGGGAAACCAATTGCAGTGTCTGCTGAATAGTATCCGTTAAGATTTGCCTGATTTAATAAGACTGCAATGGTTACAAGTGCGATTGCAATTGCAAGACCAGATAACAATATCCATTGACCGGATGTGTCGTTTTTCAAACCTTCCATAATATCAACCTCACTTCTACAACACGTATACTGGATTCGTTTATATTCCAGCTCCCTCCAGCTGCCGTAACGGTACTGTTATCAAGTGTCACAAGTCTTCTTCCCACAACTGCATTTTCCGTAGGCACACCATTCATTATGACGTTTTTTGTTTTCAGGTTATTTCCTTCAACGTATGCAATATCAACGTTGTACACAGTATCCGGAATGATTTTTCCACTCAATAACAAGTCGAGTTCTTCAGTAATAGGTTGGTTGAAATTCGCATTTTGACTTAGATTCAACCCGGCAACTGATTCTGTAAGATTTGTCTGGAAAGTACCTTCTGGGGCACTATCAACAATATTTAATGCATCATTTGCTATTTGCTGAAGTTGCACTTCTGTTTGCATTTCAGATTGTGGAGTAACAAGTACAGAGTTCTGTGTCACCGTCATTATGGTTAATGTTATCAGTAATGCGGCAGCAAGACCCTCTATAGTCTGGAGCTGGGCTTTATCATTCATCTCCATACTTTCACAACCAATTCAGCCTTTTCATAATGTTGTTTGGCATAATCTGCATATTCTATATATGGAGGACCCGGTGCAATATTCATCTCCGAAAAATTGATTCCCAACTGGTTGTGAGTTTCATTGAAAATATCCTGATAATATACAAGTTTAAGTGTGTCGTTGGGATTAATGGGGTCTGTATAGGGCCTAAAGTCATTGCTACCGTCCTTTTTTATATAGGCACTGTAATTTTGTGAATCTTGTATAAGTAAATCCCCATTTAATTTCGAATTCATATAAGATGTGTTGTTTGTCACATTGAAACCTGAAATCTGGACTATAATATTCTTTTCAATCGTACCTGTGATATTTAGTATAGCCATATCGTCATTGGAACTGAATGCCTTTAAATCATCTGCACTAAAATTTGCAATTTCTCCTTTTTCCACAAGAACCAGTCTTTTGGTCTGGAATACATTATCTCTGCTAGGGGATTGAGTGCCAAATGTTGCCGTTTGGTTACCTATACGAACAGGTATGCCGTTCTGGAGAATCGAAATATTATATTCATATTCAATTCTTGCTCCATTTATATTATCAAAAAGCCCTAGCATTGTGATGATTTCATCTTCATTAAGACCTTTTGTACTTTCTATTTTTGAATAGTTCAAAATATTTGGTTTGTTTGTTGTTCTGGATTGATGACTGGAATCTTCTGCAAACCCCAATCTGAACACATGATCTGTATGATCTTCCCAATCAGTACCAGTACTATTTGGAACTCCGGATTTCTCATCCCACCAGCCGGGGTCCTCTGAAAGGATAGTGGCAGTTCTGTACGAAATTATACTTAAATCTTCATCACTGGAAGATATAGTTGAAAATAGGCCGGGTACAAACTGTACAGTGAAAGTAAGTGCTATCAGGAAGAGTGCTAGTCCCGCTAAAAAATCAATTGCTATCTGTCCAGATTCATCTTTCATACTACTAATCATTATACATTAGTATTTTATAAAATATAACTATTATTATAACCCGTATATTTCTGTGCCGTTCTTGACTTTCTTTATGTCTTTTTCCACAACAGAAAGTTTATTCCTGTCTATTTCACGTCCTGCCAGTTTTTCCATAAACCAGATGGATCGTACATGATCATCGGGAGATATTTTCCAATCAGTTTTTTCGATATAGAAATCAATTCCTTCAGCATACCTCAAAAGATCCAGGCGTACATCCTCACTTATCCATCCAAGTTCTTCGTAATAAGCCAGGATTTCCTGTAAATTGTTCCTTCCAACAAGTTCCATGAGATATTCAAGCCATTCCATACAGAGTTTTATGTTAGTAGAATTCTTGGCAATATTATTTATCATCACACCATTGTTGCCAGTATGGTAACCGGAAGAACCTGATTTTTTGAGTTCTTCATCAACAAAATCTTTCATTTCCTCGATTACCTGCATACTTTCCTTCCGATACTCTTCAACCTTACTGCCTTCTTCCTGATTCAGACTGTTCACAAGTGATATGTCTTCCATAAGAAGGGAAAGGGTATCTGTAATTGTATCCATCCTGTTTTCATTTTTTTGGCCGCAAATCTTGAGTTCATCGAGGTCATCCGCAAAAACCTGGACAATTTTGTTGGAATATTCCATGCTTGATTGAGCAACTTCCCTGTTTTCTTCCAGTAATTGCTGAAGGTTGGTATGTGAAGAATTAATTGTTTGCATATTTTGTTCTATAGCCTGCAGTGAATCACGAATTTCATTTCTTTCTTCCTGCAGGGACTGAACATTTAATTCAATAGTGTCGATCTTGTCCTGAAGATCGTTTATTTTGGAGCCGTTATAATCAAGCTGTGAGGCAAAAGTTTCCTGAACTTGCTTTTTTTCTGAAGATAATGTATTTTGTTCACTCTCAAGACTCTGCATGGCCTGATAGATGTTCTCTATCTGAGTATTTATTTTTGCAATTTCCGTATTGGATTGAAGAGATATCACTTCTTCAGCGTACGACTGGGATGATTCCTGATTTTTCCCGTAGGTTTCTGTATTATCGAAAAAATCTTCATTGTCAAAATCATCTGAAACCTGTAACTCTGCAGGGGAGAATTTTTTTCCAGGATCTTTTGTTTTGGATCTTTGATTTCCTTCCTTAATATTATCCATCTTCTGGAAGAAATCCCTGCGGCGGGTCAATCGACCTATAATTGATGTCAACTTTTGGACAAAACCCGCAGGACTTTCAGTAATATAACTTTCATCAGGTTGTGTTTTTTCCAAATGGTGGGGCCCATCATCCCAGGGAAATACAGTTTCATTATCCATACTTGCTTGTTTGTAATTCCCTGGATTGTCTCTGCCTTCCATAAAATATCATCTTTCCCTTTTTGGTAAACAATAATTATATGGAGAATGTTTATTTAAGAGTTACTCAAAGGCGCTTGTACCATACATTCATATTCTCAAGATTGCCAGAGATATTGGTATTTTGAACAAGTTTTCCGGTAAATTCATACCCAAGCCTTGCAAAAACAGTATTCATACCATAGGATGCGGCCCGGGCAATGGTATAAAGGGTAAGGATCCCTTTCTTATTCATTTCTGTTTCCATTTTTGAGAGGAGGTAAGTGGACAGACCCATTCCCCTGAACTGAGGAAGTGTAGCAAAGTCGGTCATTTCCGCATTCCAGTTTTCAAAATCAATCTCTGAAGAGGAAAGAGCAACTATGTCACCTTCATTTTCAACTGCGAAATATACAACATTATCTTCCATGGTCTCTTTCAGGTAGGCCGGGTCCTGGATAGGAAAAGGATATGTAGGGAACACTTTGGCGTAGATTTCTGCCATTGCAGGCACATCCGCTTCCGTACATATCCGTATAAGGAAACTTTCGGGCAATTCAGGTTTCATTATGTCTCCTGCCTTACCTCTGGCAGTGGAGATGATCCGGTCATCCTCGGCCTGTGTGTCTTCCTGTCTGTGCTCTGAGAAATATTTACACATGAACAGGGCATCTTTCTTGCCGGAATAATAACCGGGAACACCCGCCTCCTTTACATAGCCCTTTGCATCAAAGGCAGCTCTGGAATCTGCAGGGACTTTTGCAAATATCTTGCTATAGCCATGCTTTTCTGCCAACTGATCCATTTCAGGTATAATATCCGGCAAATCGCCAGTATCCAGTTTCATAAGGTAAATACGATT
This sequence comes from Methanohalophilus halophilus, assembly GCF_001889405.1. Taxonomy (NCBI): domain Archaea; kingdom Methanobacteriati; phylum Methanobacteriota; class Methanomicrobia; order Methanosarcinales; family Methanosarcinaceae; genus Methanohalophilus; species Methanohalophilus halophilus. The sequence goes on along the minus strand of NZ_CP017921.1, from coordinate 1,269,095 downwards.
GTTGTACGTACCGTGCTGGATCAGGGAGTTGCCTATTTTTTCGATTATATCACTCAACGTCCCTTCTCTCCATTCTTTCGGTATCTTCCGGTACAAGACTTACAACTTCATCATAATCGGCAAGCAATTTTGCAATACCTGTAGATTTATATTCAGCTGCATCATCAAGTTTGAGCTGGAGTTTACAATCTTCACATTTACGATCACAGTATATCGGCTCATAGGAATCCGGTTCTTTATAAGAGGTGATCACACCCTCATAGTTACGCAAAATCACCCTGTTGGTGGACCAGGATATAAGATAGGAAGGCATGACAGGTATCTTACCTCCTCCGTGGGGAGCATCGATAACATAGGTAGGAACTGCAAAACCGCTTGTGTGACCGATGAGGTGTTCCATTATCTCTATACCCTTCCCTACAGGAGTGCGGAAATGGGACAGGCCTTCCGAAAGGTCGCACTGGTAAAGGTAATAAGGACGTACACGGTTTTGTACAAGTTTCTGTACAAGCCTTTTCATAATCCTGTGACAGTCATTAACTCCTGAAAGCAACACTGTCTGGTTTCCGAGGGGGATTCCTGCATCTGCAAGTTTGCGCAGGGCTTCTCTGGAAGATGCTGTTACTTCACGTGGATGGTTGAAGTGGGTATTGATCCAGAGAGGATGATGCTTTTTGAGTATTTCTACAAGATTATCAGTTACCCTGTAAGGAAGCACCACAGGCATCCTTGTACCGATACGAATAATCTCAACATGGGGGATTTCCCTCAGTTTTGTCAGAATCCAGTCCAGATAAGCATCAGGCAGCATAAAAGGATCTCCACCTGAAAGCAGGACATCCCGTACATGGGGGGTGTTCCTTATGTATTCCAGTCCTTCAGAGACTGCATCCCTGGTAGGAATGGAATCCACATCTCCCACCTTTCTCTTGCGTGTGCAATGCCTGCAGTACATCGAACAGGTGTTACTTATATGGAACAGTACCCTGTCCGGATACCTGTGTGTGATTCCCTCAACAGGACTGTCCTCATCCTCGGAAAGAGGGTCTTCAAGATCATCTTCATCGATGTCCAGCTCCTTTGGTGAAGGGAAGGCCTGCAGGAATATGGGATCATTCCTGAAATCATCGGCATCTATGAGGGACAGGTAGTAGGGAGTTATGGATAATGGGAATTTTTCCAGGGTTTGTTTGAGTTCATCTTTTTCCCCGGCTTTGAATTTGATGCCGAGTAAAGTCTCAAATGTATCAATATCCCCGATGGAATGCTTGAGTTGCCATCTCCAGTCCTTCCAGTTGGCAATAACAGTATCAGAATCGATTTTTTTAGCTATTTCTTTTTGTGCTTGTGTGTGCTGTGTCATAAATGTACCACATTTTAAATTTATATTGCTTATTGAATGAATTTGCCTGCAAAAGTTGCATAAAAATATACGCACAGCTAAAAAATAATGCAGGCAAAATGAAATTAAATAGGTATATCACCTTTGTTGAGCAAAATATCACAACTAGTAGAACCGCATGTTGTTTATTTATCGGTTCATATATAGTGGAAGAAGATATATATACTTTACTGACTGGTTCCAATCAATTATACAATCAGATATTCAAGTACTCTGAAACCCTGAAATAAATGATAAGATACCCAAATACCAGCATCACAAGGGATATTAACCATGCCCAGCGCAGAATACGCGCAAGGTTGTGGGGTTGTGTGAATTTTAAAAAAAGCCTGTCGGCCAGTCCTGGCCGATCAGGTGCTGCGTTAGGCATTATGCCTTAATCCTCTTTAAGCGGAAGGTATTTTCACGTTCCATCTCATCCAGCCGGAAACGGATGAAGTCCATTGCTTCCTGCATTTCGGGAATTACCTTGAATTCAAGGGCATTAACACGTCTTTTTGTTTTCTCGATGTCTTCAAGTAACCTTTTCATAGTGGTCTCAATCTCTGCTGCAAGAATAATCTTGTCAACAAGGATCTCATATGAATCGACAGCTTCATCGATGTAGGAGCTTGTCCCGAGAATACCGTATCCCCTTTTGTTGATGGGTTTATGCACACTGGATGCTTCGATCTTAGGGACCACCACACCCATAATGTTGTGGCTTTCAAGACTTATTTCTGGTCCATCTTTGAGAGCAAGAGCAGTGGATTTTATTACCATTCTGCCCTCGACTGCCTCAGCGATCCCTATTTTTTCAGTGGCATTGTTATAGGCGTCATCCAGTTCGTTCCTTACACCCTTGGCCTTGTTCAAAATCTCAAAGAATTCCAGGATAAGACCATCCCGTTTCATTTTAAGCAGCTTGTGGCCGCTCTGGGACAGTTTTATCTTTTTCTTCAGTTCAATGAGTTCGGAACGAGTTGGTTTAACATCCTTTGTACCCATAGTGGATCACTCTTTGTTCACTCTGCATTTTGATGTGCAGGGTGATATTTATCGATATACTTATTGTCTATCCTGGTGAGCTGTGCTTCCGGAAGCTCGGAAAGGATTTCCCATGCTGTGGACAGAGTATCTTCGATGTTCCTGTCTTCATCTTTTGCCTGTCTTACAAAACGGTCTTCGAAAAGATCGGCAAATTCCAGGATTCTCTGGTCTCTTTCGGAAAGGGATTCTTTACCGACAATTGCAACCAGTCCACGAAGGTCACGTCCTTCAGCATATCCGGCATACAACTGGTCGGATACTGCTTTATGATCATCTCTTGTCTTACCATCTCCGATACCGGAGTTCATCAGACGAGAAAGGGATGGTAGCACATTAATAGGTGGGTAGATACCCTTCCTGTGAAGTTCACGGGATACTACAATCTGCCCTTCAGTGATATAACCGGAAAGATCAGGGATTGGGTGGGTAATATCGTCACCAGGCATAGTCAGGATGGAAAACTGGGTTACAGATCCCTTGTTACCTTTGATTACACCTGCACGTTCATAGAGGGATGCAAGGTCAGTGTACATGTAACCGGGATATCCACGTCTACCGGGCACTTCTTCACGGGCTGCACCCATCTGACGGAGAGCTTCACAGTAATTTGTGATATCTGTCAGGATTACAAGTACATGCATATCATGTTCATATGCAAGATACTCTGCTGCTGTCAGTGCCATCCTCGGGGTAATAATACGCTCGACTGCAGGGTCATCTGCAAGATTGAGGAAAACTGTCGCTCTTTCAAGAGCACCTGTCTTCTCAAAGTCTTCCATGAATGACTGGGCTTCCTCATTGGTGATACCCATTGCAGCAAATACCACCGCAAACTCTTCCTCTGATCCTGGAACTTTTGCCTGTCTTGCAATCTGAAGAGCAATCTCATTGTGTGGCAGACCTGATCCGGAGAAGATAGGAAGTTTCTGTCCTCTTACAAGAGTGTTAGTACCATCAATAGTTGATATTCCTGTCTGGATGAATTCTTCAGGCGGTCTCCTGGAATAGGGATTCATTGAAGCCCCATTCACATCTACCCTTTTTTCGGGGATGATTCTTGGACCACCGTCAAGGGGTTCTCCAGAACCGGAAAGGATACGACCGAGAAGGTCTTTTGCAACAGGAAGTTTGATGGTTTCTCCACTGAATACTACACCGGATTCATTATTCAGACCCTGAGTTCCTTCGAAAACCTGTACAACAACCATATCTGCGGAGGTATCAAGGACTTGACCTCTCTTGGTAGTCCCATCAGGGAGATTAATCTGAACAAGTTCCCCATATCCTACAGGCTCTGTTTTTTCAAGGAAGATGAGTGGTCCTGCAATATCTACAATGGTTTTGTATTCTTTGGTCATTTTCAGTTGCCTCCAAGCTGTGTGAACTCTTCATCCATCTTTGTCATGATTGTTTCAAGGGCTGCATCAAAGTCTTCTTCATATTTGACCTTGGCAAGTTCATCCTTGGACTCCATTTCCATGATCTTGTTGATGGGGACACCATTTTCCATTTTATCGGTTGCCTTTTCGCCAAACCGGGATACAGATTTCAGAAGTTTGTACTGCCTATCAAAGGGACAGAATGTGTCCACGGGATGGAAAGCGTTCTGCTGCAGGAAGTATTCACGAAGCATCCTGGCAATTTCAAGGGTTAGTTGCTGGTCCTCAGGGAGTGCATCTGAACCTACGAGTTGCACGATTTCCTGAAGTTCGGCTTCTTCCTGAAGAATATCCATTGCATTATCCCTTAGTTCATTCCAGTCGCTTCCGACATTTTCTGTAAACCAGCCTGCGAGCCTGTCATTGTAAAGACTGTAACTGGTAAGCCAGTTAATTGCGGGGAAGTGTCTCTTCTGGGACAGTTTTGCATCCAGTGCCCAGAATACCTTTACGATACGCAGGGTATTCTGTGTAACAGGTTCGGAGAAGTCACCACCAGGAGGTGAAACTGCACCGATGACAGTAATGGAACCATCAAGGCCTGCCAGGGAATGGACTGCTCCTGCACGTTCATAGAATTCAGAAAGCCTGGCGGACAGATATGCTGGATATCCCTCTTCACCGGGCATCTCTTCAAGCCTGGAGGAAATTTCCCTCATTGCTTCTGCCCATCTGGAGGTTGAGTCTGCCATGAGCGATACATCATAACCCATGTCACGGTAGTACTCCGCAATGGTAATTCCTGTATAAACAGATGCTTCACGAGCAGCCACAGGCATATTGGATGTGTTTGCGATAAGAACTGTACGTTCCATCAGTGGCCTTCCGGTCTTTGGGTCTTCCAGTTCCGGGAATTCATTCAGTACATCGGCCATTTCATTTCCACGTTCGCCACATCCGATGTAAACCACAATATCAGTGTCACTCCACTTTGCAAGTTGCTGCTGGGTAACAGTTTTTCCTGACCCGAAAGGGCCGGGGATCGCTGCTGTACCACCTTTTGCCACAGGGAACATTCCATCAAGGATTCTCTGTCCTGTTACAAGAGGTTTTGTTGGCGAGAGTTTCTTGCCCACTGGCCTGGGATCTCTTACAGGCCATTTCTGCATAAGGGATAGTTCAGAGCCGTCAGAAAGTACACAAACGGTTTCATCGACTATGAATTTACCACTTTTGATATCTTCTACAGTTCCTGACTTTCTTGGAGGGACCATTATCTTGTGTTCGAGATTGGGTGTTTCCTGGACAACACCGATAATATCTCCACCTTTGACACTGTCTCCTTTGGATACTGTAGGGGTAAATTCCCATTTTTTCTCTCTGGTAAGACCGTTTGCTGTTACTCCTCTTTCAATGAAGTCTCCCATCTTTTGCTGGAGGACTTCCAGAGGTCTCTGTATACCATCATAAATACTTTCCAGGAGGCCTGGACCCAGTTCTACTGAAAGAGGCATTCCCGTATTTGCTACAGGTTCTCCCGGTTTTATGCCGGATGTGTCTTCGTATACCTGAACTGTAGCTTTTTCACCCTCTATACGGATTACTTCACCCATCAGTCCTTCATGACCTACTTTTACCACATCATACATCTTCGGCTTGATACCGGTGACTGTGACAACAGGTCCTGCCACTCGATAAATTTCACCATTCATTTCCACAAATCTACACCTACCGCTTGTTTTATTTTATCCCGTAAGTTGGAACTTTGGCCGGTTCCGCCAAGTGTTACCAATGTTGGTTCGACGGATTCACTTAAAGTGTCTCTCAAGGTTTCCGGTAGTTTATCAAAATCATTATTGTGCATTACAAGGATACCTACGGAGGAATCGTTGAGAACTTCATTTACCTTTTCCTCCAGGCTGTTATCGTCATTGATTTCATACACTTTTTGCACACCGGCTAATCTGAAACCGGTTACGAATTGACCATCACCTACAACTGCCAGATCCATCAAATCACCAATTGATTTCTGATTATCTCGTCATCGAGGTTAACTGCCTTTCCTCTGATGATTATCCTCAGATTGTTTACTTCGTTCTTTTTACTGATCATATAATCCATGATCGGAACGATTGAAAGGGGATATTCATGTGAAAAACTGGCAGCGGACTTTATACTGTACTTGGTGAGGCTTGTTTCCAGATCGACAAGAGATTCCATATCAGGATTTACCAGATCGGACATAGCTTCCCAGTACGGGTATTTTTCAAGTGAATTTATAAAATCTGCAAAAGGCAAAGGAACCATTTTGTTTATTTCCTTCAGACTAAGCCGGAGCCCACCATCCAGAACCAGATCTTCAAGTTCACCATCTTCGACACCTTCTTTCTTCATCCTGAACATTGTTTTAATGTTCTTAATGTCAATCTCAGTACGAATGAGCTTGGAGAAAAGTTTACGATCACTTGACTTAGGTGTACCGATTGCATCGAACAACCTCTGGTAATATAATTTGTCAAGTTGATTTTCAATTTCAGGAAGGTTTGTTCCGTCATAATTCTTAAGAATTGGATAATAATCAGTATTGCTGAGTGCATCTATAACATGCTCATAAGATTCTTTTTCAGCAAGTTCTGACAGGAAATTATACTTGAATTGGCCTGCAGAAACGAGATTATCCTTTATCTCTTCAAGAGGCGCATTGTAATACTTGCCTCTGAGAATAGTTTTGATATCCCAGATGTCATAATTTTTCAGATATTCCGTAATGAGATAGTTGAGTTCACCCTCGGAAATATCTATCAACTTTGAGAATGTGACTGCAAGATTCCTGTTCAATGCATGCTCGATGAGATCTACTCCTTTAAATTTCCGCGCAAGTTCATCCACATCCTGCTTATATTGGGTTTCTTCGATAAAACGTGTAATTTCATCAAGATCCATATTTATAAGTCTTGGATATGTCTCTTTCGGAAGCAGATTGCTCTTCATTGCACGTACACGTGCAGTAACATAAGCATAATTTGAGCTCCCACTGCTTGCTGCAGAGGAACCTTTTCTCCGGAGTTTCTGGAAAAGCCTCATCTTGATATCACCCGAATAAGATATCTGAGGTCTGTTTCAGGTTCTGCTCGTATACGCTGTCAAGAATCCCTTCATAGGTATAATCAAGCCTTATACTTCCATCCTCATTCTCTATAACAACACCTCCAACACAATCGATGTTGCCTGCATACTCAATCGAGGACAGTTTTTTCACCATATCTTCTGATTCCTTGTTAGAATAGATACGGCTGCCTTTTGATTCATGGCTTTCTATGATGTTCTTGAGAAAGGTTTCCTGCTTATCCGCAGATAAGCCTGCAATCTCATTGAATGCCTGGTTATAGGCTTTTTCAAGCACTTCTTTGCGTGCATTGAGCATTGTCCTTTTGACTTCGAGATTTGCACTGGATAGTTCCTGCCTTCGCATACGCTGAATCTCATCTTCCGCTTTGGCAAGACGTTTTCCTTTGATTTCTTTGGCGGATTGCTTTGCATCCTCTAGAATACGGGACGCTTCGGCATCTGCCTCTGCATCGATCTCAGAGACTTTCGCCTGCGCAACATCCATAATGTCTTTGATTACTGTTTCGAGTCCCATGCTCTCTCACCTTAAAAAGAATTTAAGAGCATTTTTGAATGCTCTCAAACTTCGCTTAGCTTATCAGCAGTGCAACAACAAGTCCGAAAATGACGATGGTCTCAGGAATTACAGTAAGAATAAGGCCTTTACCGAAGAGGGCTTCGTTTTCAGCCATTGCGCCTACTGCAGCGGCACCGATGTCTTTTTCAGCAAGTCCTGATCCAAGTCCGGCAAGTCCGACTGCAAGTCCTGCACCAATTGCTTTAAGTCCTGCTGGGTCCATCATTGTAATTGCTTCTTCTCCTACCATTATATTATTCCTCCGTGTATTTTCTTATATATCCAAATGGGCTGTACTCTTTGCCCCCGCCTTCATAGAATTTAGTAAAGAATTCGACATACTGAAGCCTCAAAGCATGTAGTCCGGGGGCGATTATGCTCAAGACCGTATTTAGTGCATGTCCGAATATGAATACCAATATTGCAAATACCGCTGCTATACCTCCCTGTGGCCAAATCATTTCAAAGGCGATAAGGTTCACAGTGGATGCAATATAAATTGATGAAAGGCCCACAGCTATCAAACGTGTGTATGACAGGGAGTTACTCAACAAACTGGGTAACTCAATGGGACCTTTAATACCTTCTCCTTTAATCAGCATTATGAAACCTATCACGAATATTGCGGCACCTACAGCAATTGGTAGGTATCCTACATATCCGAGAATTGCAAGCACAATACCAATCTCTACCACGATCCAGCTACCCTTTTCAAGCATCGCTGCATTGAATCCGTGTTTCTTTTTCTCATTGATAAAACCAAGGATATATCCCATGTTTATGTGAGCAACACCAATGAGTGCCGTAAGCACGATAAGGGTCATTACCAGATGTGTTCTGTGTATTGGGTATGTAATCATTTCCCCACCGATTGGAGATTGGAATAGGTTTATAGTTTCGAATCCGGCTATAAGACCGGGTTCAATTCCATGTGCCCCATGCAGGCTTGCAAGAGGGAATCCCAGAAACTCTCCATAAAGAACACCAAAGATCAAGGTCGATACCTGACAGTATATCAATATATTCATCAGGGGTTTTATTGCATCGGAATTAACCAATTTTTTAACTCCAAATGCCAATCCCAGAAGAATTAGAGCGTAACCAATATCTCCAAGTATCATTCCATAGAACAGTGGGAAAGTGATAAATATCAATGCAGTTGGATCAATTTCTTTGTATTTGGGCCTTGCGTAAAGGTTCATTATTGTTTCGAAAGGTTTTGTGATCCCTGCGTTATTATACTCTACCGGCACTTCCTCCTCTTCCTCTTCTGTAATCTCCTGCTTGGAAACAAATACTCTTCCATTAGTAGAAGATTCGAGTGTCCGGGTCATTTTGTTGTACTCATCGGATGGAACCCATCCGTCGATTACAAAAGTATGCTCTGATGTGGCAATCCTCAGGGGTGCTTCGGATTTCTGGGATTCAATGGATAGAATTTCATCACTTGCAAGTATGAAATCAGAATAACGTTCCTTTATGTCAGAAATACTCTTTTCAAGTGAAGTAATTTTCTCATTGATAGTGTTTCTTTCACTTTCTATATCAGCAATTATCTCCGAAGGTGCCCCTTCCACATCGGGAACACGAATCTCACGAAACTCGTAATCAGCCAACATCTCCGCCACGAGATCCTCTTTATCTTTCCTGACAAACAGAGCAATGGTGAGTGTATTTGGATCAAATTCGAGTTCATAATCATTAGTAATTCCAGATATTTCAGAACTAATATCTCCCTTTACAGTACCTGCAAACACAGATAGACTCTCGTAACCTCTGTAATTTTTAAGGTCAATTGGGATTGAAACAAAAGGTTCCAGTTCTTTTTTGAGGGAATCCAGTTCTTTTAACCGTGTTTCATAACTGTTCTTTTCTTCAGTCTTTTCATCAAGTTCATTTTCCAGGCGAGCCAGTTTTTCATCGAGTTCAGCCCACAGAATATTTGTGTCCTGTTTTGGAACTTCTTTTGGCTTGATACCAAGGAAACTAGAAATTGACCTCAGTTGAACAAGTTTTTTGGAAACATCCCCTGCATTCTCAAAGGGTTTCCCTATCTTGAAAGTAGAATCTTCTTCATTATATTCTTCAATATGGAAGATATTGATATCGTGTAGTGTGTCTACTGTTTCATCCATGACTTCTTTATGTCCGACGATAACAGCACGGGTCATACTTTTTGGCTTAAGCATAGATCGCCCTCTCGAATTCCTCCACTAGCGTTGCAACAGCTTTATCAACATTAGATTCTGCGTTGCTTATCAGCTTTTCTGCATCCTTTTTGCCTTTGCTGACGATTTCTTCGTGCTCTTTCTGGAGGTCTTCCTGTGCAGATTTAAGTGCATTATTTGCAGATTTTTCTGCATCTAATTCTGCCTCTTTAATTATTTCTCTGGCTTCTGCACGGGCACTGGCGATTTTGTCCTCCTTCTCCTTCAGGCCTGCTTCCACCTTTTTGGCAGCACTTTGTTCTGCTTCTTTTATCTCGGATAAGATTTTGTCCTTGGCCATGTGAATCCTCATCGCGTCTGTGATTTATTAAGCAGCGTGATTTTATGCCCCTTATAGCAACCTCGCATATAAGTTATTCGGTTTCAGGTGATTGCTATTGAACAATTATAATGTTTAATCATTCGTGTAGGGAGTTCAAGTTAACAGCAGGTACCCATAAGCAACTTTACATATAAGCCATTCGGTTCTTACCGGTTCGCAATCTGCCGATTATAATAATTATTCATGAAAAACACGGCTACTTTTAGAAATATAATATAGAATTCATTCATTTCTTATTTTATATGGTAATATTTCATCTTTGGGTATCGTATGGATGTATTTTTGTCTGAATTCAGGATTCCTCATCATGCAATAATCAGAATTGGAACGATATGCCCGGTGTTTGCCCATATTGTCCCATATGGATGAAAGCCTTTCTTCCTTTATATTTCCAAATGAAAGGGGCGTGTAGGCGCAGGGTATGACCTCACCTGCAGGTGTGGCATGCATCCATCGCCTTCCGGCAAAGCAACCAAACATATCCGGCCCCATAAAATAAGGGAATGAAGTAACACGTGGCCCCTCTGCTCCACTGTTCATCCGTTTTTGGAAACGCTCCATGCTCTTCACGTCCTTTTGGGTGATGACTTCATCTTCATGTTCAAGCCAGCGACCCACAGCAACGATCTCATAGATGGACATCTCCTGCATGCCCATGTCTGCAGCAAGACCATAGAAATCTTCAAGGTCATCGATATTATCGGGTGACACTACTACAAACATATCTGCCATAATGTCAGCTTCTAAGGTATTCTTAATACCCGCAATAGCGTCTTTGTATGCCCCATCCCTGCCACGAATACGGTCATGTTCCTTTTCGAATGGACTGTCTATGCTTATTCTCATGGCATACATGCCCGCATCCTTCAACCGTGCAGCCCTGTCAGGCGTAAGGCCAAAACCAGAAGTGAAACAGGTTGCAATGCACCTATCATTATCCACTGCCCTCACCATGTCGGGAAGATCCTTTCGAAGCATTGTTTCCCCACCATCGAAAGAAATAAGGTAGGCACCAAGATCAAGGGATTGATCGATAGCACTGTTGATTTGGTCGGTAGTTAATTCTTCCTCAGTAAGGAAACCCGCAGCTCCGCAGTGGATACAATTATTCGGACATTTATCGGTAATAGCTATTGAAAATTGGTCAGGCACACGTTTTTTCATGATGGCAGCAATCTGGGAACTGATCATCCTGTTGAATGCATTGCTGGGAATTGGAGGGACCCATGTCGAAAATATAATCTTTTCACCATTAAATGTAATGGGCTTTTCTTCCTGAAAAATTCGGTTAATACGTTTCAGAATGGGTTTTGCAATGGTGGAGAGGGGACCCTCACTGGTGAGTACAACTTTATCATTTTCCACATTTGCATCAATTTTTATCATGGGTTTTTCATATACTCTCATAAATTCACCTTTTTAGCATTTCCTTGCTCCAACTTCAGGGAAAAGACCTTTTGTGGCATAATTAGTAAGCTCATGTAATTTATTTCTAGATTGTGAAGGCGGAAATTGATCGATTATTTCATGTGCTTCAGAAACAAGTTGTTCAACCACTTCCATGGTTTTTTCTATTGCTTGTGCATCCGCCATGTCCTGCCTGTATATATCTACCAGCGAAGGGGATATGTGTATTGATTCCTTGTTGTTTACTTTACTGGTGTATTCCAACATATCATCAACGATTTGATAGGCAGTTCCGAGTTTATTTCCAAAGTGCCTGAGTTTAGAAGCTGTATCCTCGTCTGCTCCTGCAACATAGGCCCCCATTGCTGCAGAGGCAGCAAAAAGTGAAGCGGTCTTCTTTTCTATACAATTAAAGTACTCGATACGATTTTTACTGTTTTTTTCCAGCAAATCCACATCCATGGCCTCGCCTTCGGCCATTTCCATACCTGCCCTTCCAAATTCCGTGCCTGTTTCTTTGCCATATGAAGATATTAGTTCAATTGACTTGGATATCAGGTAATCTCCCGCAAGCATTGCTGCAGCGGTACCATATACCTCATGGGCAGTCTTAAATCCCCTTCTCAACACCCCCCTGTCCAGCAGGTCATCGTGAATAAGGGAGGCGGAGTGGATAAGTTCAATTGCCAGGGCAGCATCAAGGGTATTTTCAATTTCACTGCCGCATACCCGGGATGATAGCAGGAGGATCACAGGACGTGTTTTTTTCCCGCCGGATTGACATATGTGAGCAACTACCTTCTTCATTTTAGAGTCGTTGTCAATTTCTTCCACAAAGTCAATTAGTGCTTTGTTTATACTCCGGCATTCATCCCATTTTTCAATATCCATCGATTAACCTCTCTGAGATGGCCATAGATTATTCGGAGTACTTGGAAGGGCAACCCATGACAATTTTTTCCGCTTTGAGATTGCCCTGTTTATCTATTTTTCCTTCAATACTCAGTTCTTTACCTTCTTCAAGATTGGGTGGCAGGTCACCGGTATATTCAACTTCAATGTACTTTTCAGGTTGCTCTATGTCCTGAAGCATGAAAGTTATATTACCGGGTTTTACATCCAGTGTTCCTTGCCTGATAGCACCCATTGTGTTGATATCATTCCCGCCAAAATCATCTATATTTTCCTTAATTTCTGATACCATGTAATAAGTCTGGCCGGTATCTATGCCCCATAGGCCCAGGATAGCAAAGGCAAGTATTGTAATAACTGCAAGAATTTGTTTTTGTTTTTTATCCATCAATGTCCCTTCATTCAGGATTTAACCTTTCAAATTCACGAAGAAGCTGTGAACGTTTTCGAATCAGGAATATTGTATATGAAACTATTGCCATGACAACAATCAAAAATGCTGTATTCAGTGAATCCATATTTCACACCGCAAGCCATTTACAAATAACTAGATTACCTATCTCTTATATGTGTCATGCGGTCCTGACAAACAATTCTATATATTTGATTAATGGTACAATCAGTATACCATTATTTAAATAAATTAAAATGACTGTGATATGACCATGTCAGAAGAACCCAACCCTCCAAGATTAATTGCCTGGGAATTGACATCCAGATGCAACCTTTCATGCATGCATTGCAGAGGTGCATCCACCGACGAAAAAGCTATTGGTGAACTGGACACATTCGAGGCAAAAACATTCATTGACCAGGTCGCTTCCTTTGGTTCCCCAATATTAATTCTCAGTGGAGGTGAACCACTTGTTCGCCCTGATGTATATGAACTTGCCCGTTATGGCACAAATAAAGGCCTCAGGGTGGTACTTGCTACAAACGGCACCCTCCTTGACAGGGAAACTGTAAGAAAACTCAAAGAAGCAGGAATAAAGAGGGTCAGTATAAGTCTTGATGGGGCAGACTCTGCAACCCATGATGGGTTCAGGGGAGTTAAAGGTGCCTTTGACAAAGCCATGGAGGGAATTGATGCCCTCAAAGCAGAAGGCATGGATTTTCAAATTAATACTACAATAACCAAAAGAAATCTTGGAGAGATTCCACGTATCCTTAAAATGGCTACTTCATTGGGAGCCGAAGCCCTCCATATTTTCCTGCTTGTGCCTACAGGCAGAGGGGAAAACCTTGCAGATGAGGAGATACCCCCGGCAGAGTATGAAAGGATACTGCACTGGTTCTATGAACAGAAAAAGCATACTTCCCTTGAACTCAAAGCTACCTGTGCGCCCCATTATTTCCGTATTATGCGCCAGTGTGCGGAAAAGGAAGGAGTGGAAGTTTCAATCAAAACCCATGGCTTTGATGCTGTGAGCAGAGGGTGTCTGGGAGGGACTGCCTTTTGTTTTGTTTCAAGTACCGGGGATGTGCAGCCCTGCGGCTACCTTCCTGCAATTGCCGGCAATATAAGACAGCAATCTTTCGGAGAAATATGGAACAATTCAACTTTGTTCAATGAACTCAGGGATTTCAGTCTCCTAAAGGGAAAATGCGGCAAATGTGAATACAAGAATGTTTGCGGTGGGTGCCGTGCCCGGGCATATGCAGCAACCGGGGATTATCTGGAAGAAGAACCTTATTGTATCTATCATCCACGCCAAAAATAAAAACAGGTTTTAAGTGGGCGAAAATTCCCATTTTATTTTTTATAGTAGATGCGGTACTTTATTGCCTTCTGTCACTGTTTTGAGCATATAATATGGTTTCCACCTATGAATCTATAATTTAGGACTGGATTGCCGTATAAAATACCATTATTGCAAATATTCCAGATAATATGAAAGAAAACATTATAATCCATGATTACATCTCGTAACCTATTCTATTCTCAAGAATAAATGTGAGTTCCCATGATCCGGCTTGATGAAATGGACAAAAGGATATTGAATGAGATCCAGCTTGAATTTCCCCTTTCCGTTAATCCCTATGAAGTACTGGCTGAAAGGATAGATATTCCTGAAGAGGAATTGCTAAAAAGACTGCAGAGACTCAATAATCGGGGAGCCGTGAGGCGCATTGGTCCTATAATAAATACCCGCAAGATCGGGGGGACAAGTACCCTCATAGCCCTGAAAGCCCCCTATTCACAAACCCATGAGATTGGAGAAATCATTAATAAACATCCGGAAGTCTCTCACAACTATTTGCGCCCGGCGGAGTATAATATATGGTTTACCATATCTGCAGCAGATCGTGAACGCCTCGACACCATAATCAGGCAGATTGTAGATGAAACCGGATGTCCTATACTGGATTTACCCACAAAACGTCTTTTCAAGATAGGGGTGAAATTCGATGTCCGATAAGCTTGATCCTCTTTCCCGTAAAATCCTGGAAGTAACACAACACGGAATCGAATATACCCATTCCCCATTCAAGAAAATCGCAGAAGAAACGGGATTAAGTGAACAGGAAATTGTAGATCGGCTAAAGGAAATGCAAAGCCAGGGAATCATACGTCGTTTTGGTGCATCAATTGGCCATCGTACCATCGGCATAACTGCCAACGCCATGTGTATCTGGAATGTACCGGATGAACAGGTGGAAGATGTAGGCAAAGTGATGTCCAATTTTAGCGAAGTAACTCATTGTTACGAGCGACCCAGATATCCTGATTGGCCATACAATCTTTTTACAATGGTCCATTCTTACAGTAAAAAAGACTGTGAAACAATTGCCGGGAAAATTGCAGATGCAACCGGGATATATGACTATCGTCTTTTGTTCAGTGAGCATGAGTTCAAGAAAACAGGTGTAAGGCTGTAACTGTAATATGTGAGGTACCAATAATGTCTGATCGCCGATATATGCCACTTTTCCTTGATTTGTCTTCCCGGAAAATCGTGATTTTCGGAGGAGGACACGTCGGCCAGCGCAAAGCATCACTTTTTTATAAATATGGAGAAGTAATCGTTATAAGTGAAGATTTTTCTGAAAAAATCCTTTCCCTTTATACCTCTGAAGTAATAGATATAGTGCAGGCAGATATCAGTGCAATGTCTTCTGATACAATTCATGAATACCTTAAAGGGGCATTTATCGTAATCCCGGCCACAAGTGACCAAAAACTGAATATGAAGATTAGCCGGATTGCTTCCGGCATGGATATATTTGTAAATTCCGTGGATTCCAAAGGGGATGTTATAGTCCCGTCAGTGATACAAAGAGGGCCGGTAACTGTTGGAATATCTACTTTGGGGCACAGTCCCGCCCTTTCCAGATATACGCGCATAAAAGTCGAGCATACTATCACTCCTAATTACGCAGATATGGCACATCTGCAGGATGAATTACGCACTAATCTGAAAGAACGGATTGCTAGCCAGCCCCTCAGGAAACAAATTCTGTGGGATGTGCTTGAAGATGACAGAATATGGGATGCTTTTGAAGATTCCTATGAAAAAGCGTATAATATAGCATACGATATAATGTTGGAGCAGATTGAGAATAGCGCAGATGACGATTCAAAAGAACAGCTGGATCATTGCTCGAATAACGGAGGATAACATTGACTGAAATATCTAGCATGGTTATTTCCCATGCAAAGGCAACAGTGGAGGAAATGGAAGATGCCTGGCAGGGTGAAATCGAGGATATACTTTCCCAGCTAAGTTCCCATGAGCTCGTGTACGAATGTGCAGTCCTTAAGACATGCAACCGACTGGAAATGTATGTGGTATCCCCCAGGGGAAGCAGTGTCCTTTTCCATTTTGCAAAAAGCATGGGGGTTTCTTCCCGAATTGTCGAATTTTATGACCATGAAGAATCCTTATATCATCTTTTAAAGCTCTCCTGTGGCCTTGAATCCATGATCATAGGAGAAGATCAGATCCTGGGACAGATAAAGGATTTGTTCACCATCTCCAAAAATGCAGGCACCATGGGCAAAATCCTGGAGACCGCTTTTAGCAAGGCTATCCAGGTAGGTAAAAGGGCTCGTACTGAAACCAACATCAATCGGGGTTCCGTATCGATTGCATCTGCTGCAGTGGATCTTGCCGATGAAATGTTAAAAGGCCTTCAAGGACGTAATATACTTGTAATTGGAACCGGCGAGATGGGCACTCTTGTGACCCGGGCATTATCGCACAGGGACATGAATGTTGTGTATCTGGCAAACCGCACATATGAAAAGGCAAAAGTACTTGCAGATGAGCTGGGAGGGGAGGCCGTGGATTTCGTGAGTCTTGATCGCTATACACAGCAGGCCGATGTCATAATCAGTGCTACATCTGCTCCCCATTATGTCCTGAAGAAAGCAACAGTGGAAAGATCCCTTATGAACAGGAGCGATAATCTTCTGCTGATAGATATCGCCAGTCCCCGGGACATAGATCCCGAAGTTGAAAGCCTTCCAAAAGTTATCCTGCGTAACATCGATAATCTTCGGGTTATTAATGAGCGCAATCTACAGATGAGAATGGAAGAGGCAAAGAAAGTTGAAACTATAATTGATGAAGAATACAAAATGCTCATTAACCAGTACAAAAGACAGAAAGCAGACGCTCTTTTGTCCGAACTTTACAGCCAGATATATACTCTGCGAAAACATGAGATGGATAGGGCTGTGAACAGGTTGGGAGCTTATCACACAATTGGGGATGTGGAATGCAAGGTCCTGGATGACCTGACAAGGGCCATAGCAAATAAGGTTCTGGCAGAACCTACCAAGGTGCTGCGCAATGCAGCTGAATACAATGATGAGGCTTTCCTTGATTCGGCCTGCAAGCTTTTTAACATCAAACCCTATGCTAAAAAAGAAAAGGAAAATTGCAAATAAGGACTTGTGATACCAATGTACCCAAATATTCGAATGCGCAGGCTCAGGAACGGAAAAATAGGTAATCTTATACGTGAAACTTCCCTAGGGGTTGATGACCTCATATACCCTATGTTTGTTGACGAAACTGCAGAATCCATAGTTGAAGTACCATCCATGGAAGGTGTTCTGAGGTTACCCCTTTCCGAAGTTGTCAATGAGGCCAGGAATGTGGCGGACCTGGGCATCAGTTCTTTGATGCTTTTCGGTATTCCTTCGGACAAGGATGAAAAGGGAAGCAGTGCTTGTGGGGATGAAGATATTGTCCAGCAGGCAACGCGGGCTATCAAGGAGGAACTTGGTGGTGACATGGTTGTGATTACAGATGTTTGCATGTGTGAATACACATCCCATGGCCATTGCGGCATTATTGATAATGAAACCCATGATGTGATAAATGATGAGACTCTACCCATTCTGGGCGAGATCGCGGCAAGCCATGCCAGGGCGGGAGCAGATATGGTGGCACCTTCGGGTATGATGGACGGCATGGTGGATGCAATCAGGCAATCCCTGGATCAGGGAAATTTCAGTGATGTGCCAATTATGTCCTATGCTGCAAAATACTGTTCCGCATTTTACGGCCCCTTCAGGGATGCTGCTGATTCATGTTATTGTTTCGGGGATCGCTCGACATACCAGATGGACCCTGCAAATTCGGATGAGGCCCTGCGGGAAGTAGAACTGGACATCATGGAAGGTGCCGACATCGTTATGGTAAAACCGGCTCTTCCATACCTTGATATTATCTACCGGATAAAACAGGAGTTTGGTATGCCAACTGCGGCTTACAATGTCAGCGGGGAATATTCCATGCTCAAGGCAGCTGCCCAGCAGGGCTGGCTGGATGAGAAAAAAGTCATGTACGAATCCCTGATGTCAATAAAAAGGGCTGGAGCCGACATGATAATTACTTACTTTGCCAAGGAAATGGCACAATTACTGAATGAATGAATGAATGAAATTTATTGGTGTGATTACATGGTCAATCTGGAAAAATCAAAAGCAATGTTTGAAAAGGCCAGGGAATATCTCCCTGGTGGTGTTAGCAGTCCGGTACGAGCAATCAAACCCTATCCTTTCTACACCGAGAAAGCTTCCGGATGCCGTATTACAGATATTGACGGTAATGAGTACATAGATTACTGCCTCGGTTACGGCCCAAATATGCTGGGTCATGCAAATCCCGTGGTCAAGAAAGCAATAAGTGATCAACTTGAAAAGGGATGGCTCTATGGGACCCCCACTGAGTCCGAGTTCAAACTGGCCGAAAGGATTGCAGCCGCATATCCTGGAATCGATATGCTTCGTTTTGTATCCACAGGTACGGAGGCTACAATGAGTGCCCTGCGGGCAGCACGTGGTTATACAGGAAAAAACAAATTCGTCAAAATAGAAGGCGGTTTCCACGGTGCTCACGATTCAGTACTTGTCAAAGCCGGCTCAGGTGCTTCCACATTAGGTAAACCCGACTCTCTGGGTGTACCACAGGATTTTACCAAACATACTCTTCAGGCACCCTATAATAATATCGAAGCCATGACAGACCTGCTTGAATCAAGCGATGATATAGCAGCTGTCATCATGGAACCGGTAATGGGTAATGTCGGACCGGTATTGCCACAGGAAGGTTATCTGGAAGAGATCAGGAAACTTACAAAGGAATATGATACCCTGCTCATATTCGATGAAGTAATAACCGGCTTCAGACTTGCAATGGGCGGTGCACAGGAATATTATGGTGTGACACCTGACCTGACAACGCTGGGCAAAATTATCGGTGGAGGAATGCCCATAGGGGTTTTCGGAGGCAGGAAAGATATCATCGAAATGATAGCACCTTCCGGTTCGGTATACCAGGCAGGGACTTTTAGTGGTCACCCGGCATCTGTTGCTGCAGGAAATGCAGTGCTTGATGTGCTTGAGAAGGAAAATGCTCATGAAAAACTCAATACGATGGGGCAGAATGTACGCAGCAGACTTTCCGATATGGTCACTGACAAAGGACTGGATTACAGTGTTTCAGGTATCGGTTCCATGTTCAAGATCTTCTTTGGAGATATGCCAACGAATTATCAGGATGTACTCAAATGTGACAAGGAAGGCTATTTTAATTTCTTCCATAAAATGCTGGATCAGGGAATTTTTATACCCCCTTCCCAGTTTGAGACGAATTTCCTCTCTCTGGCACATACCGAAGATGATCTGGAAGCGACCTTTGAAGCTTATGAATCCTGCCTGTAATAGGATGTGTTGATTTGATAATTGGTACAAGGGGAAGCGATCTGGCTCTTGCACAGGCAAAGACCGTTGGGGGTCTTCTGGATAGCCGCGGTTTCCCCACCACCCGCAAGATCATAAAAACAAGCGGTGATACCTTCACAGACCGCCCGCTCCACGAGGTAGAGGGCGTTGGTGCCTTTGTGAGGGAACTGGATGACCGGATGCTTTCCGGGGAGATCGATATTGCAGTCCATTCGATGAAAGACCTACCCACTGAAAGACCGGCAGAACTTTCCATCGCAGCAGTGATCGAACGTGATTCTCCTCATGACGTACTTCTCACAAACGATGGTTCAACCCTTGACGAATTGCCTGAAGGGGCGATTGTAGGGACAACATCCATGCGCAGGCGGGCCCAGTTTTTGCGCTACCGCCCGGATCTGGATATCCAGGACCTGCGTGGGAACATAAATACCCGCCTTAAAAAACTTGAATCCGGTATGTATGACGCAATTATACTGGCAGAAGCGGGTCTACAACGCATGGGATGGGACATCGAATGTCACAGACTGGACGCCGATAATTTCTGTCCCTCGGCCAACCAGGGAACCATTGCCGTGGTTACCCTGGCAGGCGGGGAAGCGGAATTACTTTGCTCCCAGATCGATCATGCTGAATCCCGTATCGCTACAGAGGTAGAGAGACTGGTGATCAGGGATGTGGAAGGCGGATGTATTGTACCGGTCGGTTCATTTGCAGAATTTGTGGACAATGGTAACAAGATACACATACGTGCCGAGATATTATCCCTTGACGGGAAGCGGGACATCCGTCTGGACGAGATTATCCCCGTGGATAATTATCGTGAACATGCTAAAGAGCTGGGTCAGAAACTTGTTGCTATGGGCGGAAAAGAACTGGTAAAAGAAGCCATCTCCCAGTTGTCCCAAAAAATAATTGATCATTCATGAATATAGCAGGTATAGAACTCAAAAATCCTACAATTCTGGCTTCAGGTATAATGGGAACCACAGGAGCAGCCCTTGCAAGAATGGGACGCAACGGTGCTGGTGCATTGGTAACCAAATCAATTGGCCCGGTTCCCAAGAAAGGCCATAATAATCCTTCCATGGTGGAGCTGGAATGTGGATATATTAACGCGATGGGGCTTCCCAATCCTTCCTACTCGGGTTTCTGTGAGGAAATCGGAATTGCGAAAAGCAAAACGGATGCACCGTTAATTGCCAGCATATTCGGCGGGGACTCTGCAGAATTCACTGAAGTTGCGAGAGGGTTACTTTCCTCAAAACCTGATTGTTTTGAACTTAATGTAAGCTGTCCCCATGCTGAAGGTTATGGGGCCTCGGTGGGAACTGATCCTGATCTGGTACATGAAATCACGGCTTCGGTAGTTGATGCTGTGGATGTACCTGTATGGGTGAAACTCACACCCAATGTTACGGATATTACTTCCATTGGCCGGGCAGCAGAAACAGCAGGGGCATCGGCAGTCGTTGCTATCAATACAGTGCGGGGTATGGCCATTGATATCCATTCCGGGTATCCGATACTCGGCAACCGTTTTGGAGGACTATCCGGTCCTGCAGTAAAACCGGTGGCTGTAAAATGTGTTTATGACCTGTATAAAGCGCTTGATGTACCTGTAATTGGTGTGGGAGGTATTACCTGTCCTCAAGATGCAATTGAAATGATACTTGCCGGGGCAAGCGCTGTTGAGATCGGATCCGCTGTACATGACGATACGCAAATTTTTGAAACAATAAACAAAGGTATTGATGCATACCTGCAAAAGTATGGCTATTCAAAAACTGAAGATATAGCAGGCCTGTCACATGAGATGATCTGATGCGTCCCATTCATTCAAAAATAACCGAAATTATCGAAGAGTCACCCAATGTGCGTACTTTTTTCTTTGACACACATTTTGAGACAGCCATCCCCGGCCAATTTGTAATGGTATGGGTACACGGCACCGATGAGGTCCCTATGACCTTGTCCGGCAAGAATTCCATTACCGTCCAGAAAGTAGGGGATGCCACCTCCCGTATGTTCGAACTTGGAATAGGTGACCATATGGGGCTCAGGGGTCCTTTTGGCAGAGGTTTTACTCCCCCAGAAAAGGATGAAAAAGTGCTTTTCATTGCAGGAGGGGTCGGTGCCGCACCGATTGCACCCCTTGCAGATATTATAAAGGCAAGAGGAATTGAAGGCCACACAATCCTGGGTTCCAGATGCTGTGATGAAATTTTGTTCAGGGAACGCTTTGCCTGTGGAAGGGTGGATATTACCACTGATGACGGTTCTGAAGGCCGGAGCGGTTTTGTGACCGACCAGCTGGCAGAAACAGATACCTCTGATTACGACAGGATATATGTGTGTGGCCCGGAAATTATGATGTATAAGGTCTTTGAAATTTTGAAAACGCGCGATGTTCATGTAAAGACAGAGTTCAGCCTGCACCGGTATTTCAAATGCGGCATAGGAGTATGCGGAGCCTGCAGTATGGATCCCGAAGGCCTGCGTGTCTGCAGGGACGGCCCTGTATTCAATGGCAGTGAACTTGAAGGATCTGAATTCGGACATTATGAACGTGATTCTTCAGGTTGCAAATGCCATTTTTAATTATCAGGCAGCAGGTTTTTGTGCCTTCACTTTTTCATAGAGCAGGTTAAACAGAAACAGCAATTCCCCTTCCAGGAAAATTATTCCTGAATTTGTCCTATCTTCTTTTTTGGCAAAAAGGATGGTTAGTTCAAGATCCCTTTCAGCCGCCTGTTTTACCGACAGATCAAACGCATCGTTTGCGCTTGAAAGGTGTTTTTCGACAGATTCTTCATCAAGGTAGGTATTGATCCATCGTACCAATTCGGTCCTGTATCTACCCGAAATCGGGATGTTATTCACATACCTAAGTACATGATTTTTTTCTTCTATGCAGTAAAGATCGTTCATATCCACTCCCCAATAAAGTATTCTTTCCAAACAGTCAAATAAGTTTTCCCGATTGGTCATACTCTGGCAAACCGGCGCTCATTTGCCGGAATTGATAAGAAAAAGGATTTATATTTATACCATATCTTCATAATTTGTCTGCTAGGACAATGCATCTCCTTATTATTAACAAGTGGATAACATGATCGGAAAATTCAAACACGGTACAGAGAGTTTTGAGGGAAATGTACAGGATGAAAGGGTAACATCTGCCGAGGGAGATGTTTACGATCTTAATTCACTTGATATACTCCCACCTTCAAGTCCTTCCAAAATTATCTGTGTGGGGCTGAATTATATTGATCACGCCAAAGAACTGGATATGGACATCCCGGATGAACCAATTATTTTCATGAAACCCCCATCTTCTGTAATTGGGCATGATGCAAAAATTATCTATCCTTCCTGCAGCAATCGTGTTGATTATGAAGCAGAACTTGCTGTTGTCATAGGACAGCAATGCCATGGCATTCATGCTGAAAGTGCACAAAGTGTCATCAAAGGATACACATGTTTTAATGATGTAACAGCCCGTGATCTCCAGCAAAAGGATGGACAGTGGACCAGAGCAAAGGGTTTTGATACTTTTTCCCCGATTGGTCCTTTCATAACTCCTGCGGCAGATTTCGATGCCTGTGAATCAAACATTAAGTGCAGTGTTAATGGCATGACCAGACAAAATTCATCAACTTCCAGATTGATATTCGATGTTGATTATCTGATAGAATTCATATCCTCCGTCATGACCCTTGAAAAGGGGGACGTAATTGCCACAGGTACCCCTCAGGGAGTGGGTGAACTTAATTCCGGTGATTCCGTAGACGTAACCATTGAGGGCATAGGCACATTATCCAATGAGGTATCATAATGCTTTTTGATCAAATTTACAGGGAACTTGAATTAACTGAAAGACACCTTATCGTCCTCAGGAAGGTTATTGAGGAAGGGCCGATTGGTATCCTTAAACTTTCGGATGAAACGGGGATGCCAACCCATAAAGTGAGATATTCATTGAGGGTACTTGAACAGGAACATCTCATAAAGCCTTCATCACACGGAGCAGTTGCAGGTGAGAATACCGAAAAATTCCTTGAGGATTTTGACGGGCAAATATCAGCCATCATTACAAAAGCATCTCATATCCAGCAGATAAGAAATTCTATTTAATTGTATGTTGAATCACTTTTTTACTTTATAGAGGTCAGCCAGATGACATTAAAGGATGAAGATATAAAAACGATTGAAAAATTTGCATTGCAGAATGCTGTAAAATACGGACAACCTCCCCAGGTTGGAGCTGTCATGGGTCGGGTGATGGGACAGTGTCCCCACCTGCGTCCTAAAGCCAAAGACGTCACGGCGCAAGTACAGAAAATCATAGACCAGGTTGCAGAAGGCAACCCGGATGTATGGCAGCAGAGACTTGAGGAAGTCGCACCTGAACTTATTGAAGAACTAAATACAAAGAAAGAGCCCGATAAAGGCCTCAAACCCCTTGATGTTGCAGAAGGGGAAAAGGTTGTTATGCGTTTTGCTCCCAATCCCAACGGGCCCGCTACCCTGGGCAGTGCAAGGGGGATGATAATCAACTCCGAATATGTCAAAATGTATGGCGGGGATTTCATAATACGTTTTGATGATACTGATCCCCAGACCAAGCGCCCCCTTCTTGAAGCCTATGAATGGTACCTTGATGACTGTCAGTGGCTTGGTATCAAACCGGACAGGGTGGTAAAGGCATCAGACAGAATAAATCTTTACTATGAGTATGCCCGCAAGCTTATCGAAATGGGGCACGCTTATGTCTGTTTCTGTGAGGGGGCTGATTTCAAGAAGTATAAAGATTCATGTAGCCCATGTCCTGATCGTGACAGGGACCCTGCGGAAAATCTGGAATACTGGCATAAGATGATTGAGGGCGATTACGAAGAAAAATCCGCTGTATTGCGTATCAAGACAGAGATCGACCATAAGGACCCTGCACTAAGGGATTTTGGTGCTTTCAGGATAGTAAAAGCTACACATCCCCGCCCGGAAGTGGGTGATAAATACGTAGTATGGCCGCTTCTTGATTTTGAGGGAGCCATCGAGGACCATGAACTTGGCATGACCCATATCATCCGGGGCAAAGATTTGATGGACAGTGAAAAGCGTCAGAAGTATATCTATGATTACCTTGGCTGGGAATATCCAAAGACCACACACTGGGGTCGCATTAAAATGCATGAATTCGGTAAATTCAGCACCAGTGCACTCAGGAAATCTATAGAAGAAGGCGAATACACCGGCTGGGATGACCCACGGCTTCCAACAATAAGGGCAATTCGCAGACGTGGCATCAAACCACAGGCCCTGCGTAAATTTATGGTAGACATGGGTGTGGGGGAAACCGATGTGAGTATCAGCATGGATTCCCTTTATTCTGAAAACCGTAAACTTATTGACTCACAGGCAAAGCGTTTCTTCTTTGTCCCCAACCCTCAAAAAGTTGAGATTATAGACGGGGAACACACTGTTGCCACCCCACCTCTGCATCCCGTGGAAAATATGGGAAACAGGAGTATAGATGTGGATAATATTGTTTATATTAGTGGTGAGGATGCAAAGGAACTATCCCCCGGATCCCTCTTAAGACTCAAGGATCTATATAACATTGAAATTGTATCGACCCAGCCTCTCCGGGCAAAACATATTGGTGATTCAATGGATGAGGTCAGGGAAAAACGCCCTCCTATTGTCCAGTGGGTAGCAGAAGATAATCTGCATGTAGATGTCCTTTCTCCTGAAGGTGTATTCACAGGAATAGGAGAATTACAGATTGCAGATGAAATTGATAAAGTTGTGCAGTTTGAGCGCTTTGGGTTCTGCAGGATAGATGATGTAAAAGAAAAGAGAGTAGTAGCCTATTTCACTCATAAGTGAAAGGCTACTTTTTTATTTTTAATTTCAGGCTGCTGCGGAAGCATTAGCCTTTACAGGAAGAACTTCTGTCTTGCGTATTTCTACCCTTCTGATTGGATAGATAGTTTTTGCATTCCTGTAAATATTGGCTGCAAGTTTACCGGTTACGATTTCCTCGACAATGTGTTCAAAGTCAAGTTCTGCAGCTCTTTCAAGGACGATTTTTGCCATAATTTCCCGGATTGCTCTTATCTGGCTGCTTCTTGCCCTCTTTACAGTAAATGCAATGGGCTTGATGCGGAGCTTACGTCCGTCCTTGGTTGTTACCTCAAGGTTGTTGTCTATACGGGATGTCTGGCGTTTTACAATGGAGCGAAGGTAATCTGTAGTGATCTCGTGACCAATGAAAGCAGTGTTTGCAGTGTCACCGGTTACGCTGTCGATAGCCAGACGTAGTTTGATGTTCTGTTTTGAGAAATCATTGGTAATGTCTCCTACAGTGGTTTCGATCGTCCTTCCAACCAGTTTTTCACTTTCATCAGTAGTGGTTGTCCCAATAACGGTCCTGCCAATAAATTCAGGAGTCTCAATGTTATACCAGGTTTTGTTCTTCCATTTATCCAGTTTTCTCTGTACTTTTCTTGCCAATAAATTTCCTCCAGTGTTAGTGTGATATTTCTCTGTAGATGATCAATGTAATTAATAAATTCTATAGTATAGGCTATTAGTGGCCCTCTATACTAGACATGTCCATATATAAACAAATCGGTTATCCATTTTAGAAGAACTTTATTCCTTCAGGCATTTCTCCAAAACGCTTGCGGAATTCTTCCGGCCAGTTTTCCGGATCCAGGCCTTTCTGCGCAAGGAAAGCTGAGGTCCATCTTTCCAGTCCAACACCCGAACATCCGGACCAGAGTTCATCTCCTGACTGACTTTTCACATTAAAACCGGAAGGATATTTATCCCCGTTGACACTCACGTTCTGGAACTCAAGCCATTCGCCATCATCTCCCCTGTACGGCAGGGGCGCTTCATAATCTGTAGTACCGGCACTTTGCTCATCCGATACACCTGCAAGTCCCTCCTGTGCCATGAACCATGGTGTGACCCAGGCTTTTCTCCATTCAAGATCGAGGATTTCATTGAAGATATGCATATAGCGTTCGTGGAGCTCTTCTGAGGCTTTGACTACCTGTTCCTTTGTACCCAGCCAGACAATCTCGATACGATGAAACTCATCAACACGTTCCATGCCGTGGATGCCACCACTTTCATACCTGTGGGATGTCCCGGAGCGGTCAAAGACTTTCAGGGGGAATGATTCTGTAGGTATGGTTTCACCCTGTAAATACATCCAGAAGGGGGGACACTGGGCATAGCACAGGCCACCTATAGGATCACCTATCTTTTCCTTTATTAGTTCAGTAGGTACTTCTTTTGTAACCTTGTAGTGATCAGCGACCTCTTCCCAGTATTCCGGATCGCGGGTTTTCGGGGGGCATACATAATATATTTCCGGATAGACGCCTTTGGCATGCCCGGATTTCTTCCATACATCCCAGGGAACAAGTTTCGGGAAGATCATTTCCTGATATCCGAGAGGTTCAAGAAGTTCTTCAAGAACTATCTTTTCAAAAGTGCGGAACAACTTCGTGGACTGTGGCCCGTGAATCCACTGCCCTCTGCTGGCCCCTCTTTTGATCCACCCTTTTTCTAACATTTCCTGCGTTGGGTCCTTCTCAAATGGGTGTGCCTTTTTTTCACTCTGCCATAGAAGGTTCCAGTGTTCGGTCTTGCCGCCATAGACCTTTTCCCTTATCTTGTCCTCCATAAGGGTCAGTATCCTGTCAGGAACACGGTTTTCAAGTTCTGCCTGTCCGACATCCAGATTGAGTGTGATGTATTCTCCGTCATAATCCATTGAACTGACATGCGGTATCTTCAGATCTCCGACTGATTTTTCGGAAGCCATTTTTATGACAAACTCATCAACATCAATACCCCGGATGCCCAGATGGTATTCCTTTCCAATTTTGCCAGCAAGAGGTTTACGCAGCCTTATAATTGCATCATGGGATCGGACATACCTGCCGGAGACTATCTCAATGTCTATCCGGTTATCCCTTACATTCCAGCTCTTAATTTTTGCTTCTTCCCCTTCTGGTGCTCCCTTGGCGAGTACCTTTGGGGCTTCTTCCTCAAGAAACTCCTGAATAGCATCTACGGCGGGTGCGGGGTCCCCGCTAGTTTTGAAGGCAGCTTTTAACCTGAATTCCAGATCCATTATATTTCCTCGAAATGATTAAATAATGATTAGTGAAGTCCTTACAGCGACTCAGTTATTGTTATTAATTATTATAAGTTTTACCTGATGGCACAAACCACCATATTGGAAGAACGAATGGATTTACCATAATGCACTGTTTTTTTCTATAAACTCTTGCTGTTCAGGCTGGCGACTTTTGGTATATATGAGGGCTGCAGGATGATAGAATTTCACCACATTTATGCCGTCTATTTCCCTGCATTCTCCCCACTGAAGTTGCCTGTTTCCCAAAAAAGCTTCCTCAGCAGTATTTCCGAGCAGAATAATCACATCAGGATCAAGCATTTCGATTTGCCTTTCAAAAAAAGCCCGGCATGCGGCAAGTTCTCCTTTACGGGGCCTGCGGTTATCAGGAGGTCTGCATTTGACTGTATTGATCACAGCCCAATCTTTCTGCTGAATATCCATATCTTCTATCATACCATCCAGGATTTTGCCGGCCCTGCCACAGAAAGGTATTCCGCTTGCATCCTCATTCTTGCCGGGGGCTTCACCTATGAAAAGTACTTTTGGATTTTGCCCACCCTTCATTATTACTTTGTGGGTTGCGGATTCATGGAGCTGGCACGCAGTACATGAATTTATTTCCTCCTCTAAATCTTCGAATGAATTAATCATTTTTTGTCCCATTGAGATCCAGGTCTTCGGCAATTTTGGCATTCATAAGAAGATCGTCCATAACAGATATCAGAGAAGAAAGTTTTTCTGTCCTCAAAGTTATGGAATTTTCATCGGAGAGGGTTTTACTTTCCATATTCGCTAGATTGTCCGGTCTTAATGATTCAATAATTATTTTGCCCCTTTGACCGACAGGCAGGTTAAGTGTGCTTTTAATTTTCATCTGCATTGTATCCCATCTGTTTTGCGATAATGGAATCCAGGGCTTCCAGGAACTCTTCTTCACTTCCCGGCGGTATGGCCGCACCGGATGCTATGTTATGTCCCCCTCCGCTACCTCCTACTCCGGAGGCTGCCTCTCTTAAGGCAACTGCAAGATCCAGTCCGCCTTCTACAAGTTTGCGGGTTCCTCTTCCTGAAATTTTAACAATATCATCAACTTTGTTCAGGGCAATGAAGGGCAGATCAGGGTGTATGTACCTGATGACAACACCTGCGATCATGCCGGTGGCTTCCATGTCTTCTCCCTGAATAAACCTGAGATGGTGCCGTTTTTGGATCTTCTTCTCTGCCTTTTTGATTTGTGCCATCAAAACTTGCTGGTATTGTTCCGCAATCTTCCAGCCTTCTTCTGCAGCCTTTTCATCCCTCAGGCAGGCAGTAAGGGCAAGACCTCCACGTTCAAGTTTGCCACAGCAATTGAGGAGGGTTACCATATCGTATACATTAGGTATGGTCTCGTGGTTGAGAATGCAGACTTCACCGATGCTGGCATCAACCGCTTCAGGACTGGCTTTTTTTGTCAGTTTAAGTGCCACAGCGGAAGTAAGTTTTTTCATCTGGTTTTCATCAAGTTCTTCGATAGGGCCACTGATACCCAGGATATTAAGGAAGTTTTCGATCTTTTCTTTTTCACCTGTTATGTCAAGGTAGGGTTCAGGTGTTCTTTCCAGCACTTCTGCCAAGTCACCATCTCCGATCTTTAATCCTTTCCTTATGGAAACAGAGCCGCTTTCAATTCCTTCTTTCAGGATCAGGCCATTCTCCCTGTCAAAAAGTTGTTTATCCCCTATGGCACCTGCAATTGCAAGTCCTGCAAGCTCTTTATTTTCGGGATTTAGTTCTGTTGCAACAACATAAGCAGTTGTTGAGGCGCACATATAGTAAGCACCATCAATGTCTGCAAGATGAGGGTTTACCATTACGTGTGCCGTTGTGTCACCCACGGGTGCATGGTGGTCTATTATAATGATGTCATTTTTGACTTTTTCAATCAATTCAGGCTGGCCGCTCCCCATGTCACAGAAAAGTACGAGATCACCATTATCAGTGCTGTTGTTAACTGTTTCCACAACATTTTCATCTAGCCGGCTTACAATACTTGCATGGAAAACTATGTCTTCCCTCAGCAGGGCATGGCACATTACAGCTGCTGCGGTAATCCCGTCTGCATCATTATGGGATATGAGTCTTACACGTGAGTATTCACTGATTTTTTCAGATGCCATTTTTGCAATGGGTCGCAATTTTTCCAAAAACTTTCACCTGCCAGTCCACATATGCTAATTATACATGGAGTGATTTTGATATTAAAGGATTCATTATGCAGCACACATTTATACTTCTATTGATTTGTATCATGATTGTCTTCACATTGCCTTAAATAAATGGCAATTGAACGAAGACATACAGCAGGAAAAAAAGAACTAAATTAAAAAAAGTTGGGAAATTATGCAACTTCCCGTTTACTTAGTAATAAGCATTTCTGCGGTTTCTGGTTTATATTTCCATTCGGCGGGGAGGACTTTGTTTGCCTTATAATATTTAACCAGTCTGCGAATTTTGGATTCGGTAAGCTGAAGAGGACGCTTGTTATGTACATCTTTGTTATTGGCTGCAACATGTTTTCTCAAACCAATAGCTTTTACGATAAGATTGTACAGGTCCTCAGGAACACCAGGTGCTACTTCACTTTCTTTCAGGATAGCAGTGAGCTTCTTTCCTGTAGCGAGTTTGACATCAGGAACTCCATAGTTATCTCTCAACTTCATTCCGATGACACTGGTGGGGTTGCCTTGCTTCCACAAGTCAAGAACCACCTTTTCGATCTCTTCTGCATCCTGCAAAGACCATGCGGGTACTTCTGTACGAATGGGTTTTGTGGACCCTGCCTGGCCTTTTCTGCGAGTGTGCATTTTTGCCATTATGATTACTCCTTATTATTTTGATTTGAATTTAAAGTGGCGATAAAGTTACAGGTATGAACGTTGGGAGATTCCCTGTAGTGGCGAAGTGGTGCTAATTAAAGGCACATTGGTTATATATTTTGTGCCATTACGGCTGTATGCATGGAATCTACGATAGCCATTACAATCCACTTTTGAGAATATGTTCCCTGGCCTCTTCAACGGTCAATTGGTGTTGTTCGCCGGATTCCATATCCTTCAGGGTAACCTTGCCAGCCTCCATTTCCCTTTTGCCCACTATCACCACATACTTGGCACCGATGTTATTGGCGTGGGAAAGCTGGCCCTTGAAGTTTCGTTTCATTATATCGAGATAGACAGGCACTTCCCTACGTAATTCGCGCACAATCCCTATTGCATCCAGACGGGTGTCATCTGTTGCCACAAGCACAACTTCCCTTTTTTGCCCAGGTTCCAGTTCGCATATCTCCATTATACGATCAAAACCAAGTCCAAATCCGGTTGAAGGGACATCTCCTCCCCCGAAAAGCTGTATCAACTGGTAGGAGCCACCTCCACAAATCTGGTTCTGGGCTCCTAGATTGCGGGCATATATCTCAAAAACCATGCCTGTGTAATAGTCAAGACCCCTGGCAATACCAAAGTCAACGGAATATTCCACATTATAGGCATCCAGGATTTGTGTCAGTTCTTCAAAAATTTGGAGTTCTTCAATATCCCCCACAATTTGCCTTGCTTTTTCTATTGCATCATCTCCGGTGATGCTAACAAGTTCAAACAGCTCGTTGCGAAGCTCTATTGATGCATTGATTTGTTCAAGATAATCATCAAGCCCGGTATCGTCCTTTTTATCCACAAGCCTCATGATCTTTGTTTGTTGCTCCGGTTCGAGTTCTTCAAGTATATGACGGATAATCCCCAGATGCCCTACACGCAGGTCCCCCTTGATCCCTACAGATTCGATCATTTCTTCTGCAAGAGCTATTACTTCGGCATCAGCATCAGGACGGCTGCTGCCAATGGTCTCAACTCCAAATTGCCAGAATTCCCTGAAACGTCCCTTTTGGGGCCTCTCATAGCGGAAACAATTCTCAAAATAGAAGAGTTTTAACGGACGGGGTGTTGCCTGCATTTCATTCACATACATCCGCATGACAGGTGCGGTGAGTTCCGGACGCAGGGCAAGTTCCCTGTCACCCTTATCGGAAAAATTGTAAATCTCACCTGTAACTCCTTCTCCGGACTTGAGGGTGAATAGTTCGAGATTTTCGAAGGTAGGAGTGATTATTTCGCTGTATCCCCATCTGGAAACTACGTCTCTCATCCTGTTTTCAACAAAACGTCTCAATCGCGTATTCTCAGGAAGGAAATCCCTTGTTCCTCTTGGTTTGCTGATTTTCATCGTATCTAACCTGATATGAATTAATGATTGTAATTGAAGATTGAGTAGGTTACATCATTGTTAAATATATTTTTTGTTTTGGATGCCTGAATCACATATTGTTAATTTCAAATAAGAATAAATTAATCTATATTACATGAGAATATGGGATTTGCCACCATCCGAGCTTTGCAGACAGCATCTGCTTGGAGAACACAGGGAATTGCACGCTCTCTGGTCCATTATCACTAAAAATAAAAAGGCTTATTCCAATCATCCTGAAACTCTTCGCTGGAAAGGTAAATTACACGCCCTGTACCTGCGCCATGAAAACCTTGTTAGCGAAATGCAGAAGCGGGGGTATAACCACCACAGTCCCCTTGAACCTACCTTTGCGACAGGGGAATCCAGGCAGGACACTCTTATAACATCCATTGATGAGCAAAAAGAAGCCCTCAGGAAAAAAGGATGTAACTGCAAAATTTAAACAGGATATATCCAGCGTTAATTTTTTAATTATTAATACATATGAATACAGGATTATGTCTTCAATGGCACGTGAACAGATTATTTATGGCAACATCCTCTATGGGGATGATCTGTCTTTGGTGAAAGGTTATGTATGTGTCCGGGATGGCATCATACATGAAGTGTGTGAGGAGCCGACATCTTCTGAAAATATTATTGCTCCCTGTTTTACCAACTGTCACACCCATATAGGAGACTCGGTTTGTAAAGACCCCTGTATAGGCCCGGCTGAGGATTTTGTGATACAAAGAGACCTGAACAGTCTGGTCAGGCCACCGGATGGCTTAAAACACCGCATCCTTGCAAAAACTTCTGACAGGGAACTTGTAGAATACATGAAATTTTCCATCAGGGATATGCTTGCCACTGGGACCACCGGTTTTGCAGATTTCCGGGAAGGGGGAAACAGAGGTGTGCTGGCACTGAAGGATGCATTAAAAGATACGGATATTGATTCCAGAATATTTGCAAGACCCGACAGCAGGGAGCTCAGTATGCCTATGCAGGAGGGAATTTCCTTACTCCTTTCCCAGGCCGATGGTATAGGTATGAGCGGTGCACATGATATCGATTTGAATCTACTGGAACAGATTGCAGATACCTGTCACAAATCCAGACGCCCTTTTTGTATACATGCCGGTGAAAAATCCCGTCACGATATTAAAGATGCCCTATCACTGCAGCCGGATATGCTTGTCCATCTGACACAGGCAGTGCAGTCAGACCTCAAAAACGTTGCCGATGCATCTATTCCGGTGGTTGTCTGCCCCAGATCCAATTTCCTTACAGGGGTAGGAATGGCACCTGTTGCTGAAATGTTGAAATCCGGCATAAATGTGGGCATAGGTACTGACAATGTTATGCTGAATTCTGTAAATATGTTCTCTGAGATGGAGTTCCTTTCAAAGGTATTTGGACTTGAGGATAGACAAGTATTTAAAATGTGCACACTTAATGGGGCATCAATATTGGAGTTGGAGGGAAAAGGCCCTCTTCGGGAAGGGTATAAGGCAAACCTGATGGTATTGGATGGAACGTCAAATAATCTTAAAGGAATACAGGATGTATTAAGTGGTCTTGTTCGTCGGGCAAGGCCAGACGATATTTTATCAATAATCCATTAATCTATTCATTTATTCGAGAGATCAAACATGGCAAGTGAAATCTACAAAAAAATACTGATCGCTACCGATGGTTCCACAGAGAACAAAAAAGCGGTCTCTTATGGAATTGAGCTGGCAAAACTCAGTGGTGCCAGAGTATACGTGACATATGTCGTGGATACCGCATCATTTGATTCCATTCCCATGGATGGCGGATGGGAAATGATGTATGAACTTCTTGAAAAGGAAGGGAAGGAAATAACCGATAAAGTGATATCTGACACCGGAAAGGATATTGAAATAGAATCAAAATTGCTTGAAGGCCATCCGGGTCATGAGATAATTGATTTTGCTGAAAACAATGGAGTTGACCTTATAGTTATGGGTACCCACGGTAAAAGTGGACTTGACAGGTTCCTTCTTGGAAGCGTTGCAGAAAAGGTCACCCGCAACTCACATGTCCCCGTTATGGTAGTAAGGGGAAATGGAAAGGAATAAAAATCAATAAAAGATTTTATTGAGGTTATTTAAAAATGCCAGAAAAAACCCTTATTAAGGACATCATGGTGACTAATGTCGCCGCAGCCACTCTGCCCGGTTCACGAGATGAGGTGCTGAGTATCCTGAAAGATAAAAAGGTATCCGGTGTGCCGGTGATCAAAGATAATCGAGTGGTTGGTATCGTAAGTAGAAGTAATCTTCTGAGCAATCCTGAAGAAGAACAGATTGCTTTGCTTATGACACGGGATCCCATAAAGGTAAAACCGGAAGATAATATCAAAAAAGCTGCGCAATACCTAATTGATTATGGCTTCAGAAGGTTGCCGGTTGTGGATGATGACGGCAAACTTGAAGGTATGATAACAGTTGCCGATATTGTTGCAAGTATGGCCTCTCTGCAACTCGATGATCCAATAAGTAAATATCTGGGCAGAAGAGGTATTGGCCCGGTATGGTGTGAAACACCTTTGCCCTTAGTCGCCAGGAACATGGAACTTGCACATATAAAAGCAGTTCCGGTTCTTAATTCAGAACTTGATCTGGTAGGTATAATATCTGATCGTGATATAATCAGTGCAAGTGTCATAGAGGATTCCCTTGAAATGTCGGATATGTCTGCTGGTTCTGACGATGATGAATGGACATGGGAATCCATGCGCGATACTCTCAGCATATATTATAGTGTATCCAGAATAAAAGTTCCGGATGTGCCTGTAAAAGAAGTGATGGTCACCGATCTGGTCAAGGCGTCCAGTAATATGAGTGTTAGTGAATGTGCTCTTAAAATGAAAAGAAACAGGGTCGATCAGGTTCCTGTGGTGGATGCAAACGGTGTATTCATTGGCCTGCTGAGGGACCGTTATCTCATGAAAGCACTGATCAATAGCTGATCTTATAATTGAAGCTGAAGGGATTTTCATGCCCACTCCCTTTACATTTATAAATGCTGCAATGTCCATTGACGGGAAAATATCCACCCGACAGCGACGTCAGGTAAGGATATCAGGGGATGTGGATTTTGAAAGAATGGACGAATTGCGAGCAAGTTCTGATGCAGTAATGGTAGGAATTGGAACGGTTCTTGCTGATGATCCCAGCCTCACTGTCAAGTCCGATGGAAGGCGGTCTGAAAGGCTTGAAAAAGGACTTGATGAAAATCCCGTACGAATAGTGGTAGATAGCAAGGCACGTATTCCAACAGATGCTGACATATTCATGAAGGGTGCTGGCAAAAGAATAATTGCAGTTTCCGAAAGTGCAGCTTTTGACAGGGTCGAATCACTTAGAGAAAATGCCATGGTCATAATGGTTGGCGGAGATCAGGTGGATCTTTCTGAATTGTTATCCATACTTGATGAAATGGGCATACACCGACTTATGGTTGAAGGTGGTGCTGGCCTTAACTGGGGACTTATAAAAAACGGGCTTGTGGATGAAATATATTCTTTTATCGGAAATCTCATAATAGGAGGTTCAACCGCTCCTACTCTTATTGACGGTGATGGGTTTGATGAAGCCGACATCCCCGCATGTTCTCTTATAAGTGCTGAAAAGATGGAGGAAGGGGTACTGTTGAAGTGGAAACTTAAAAGTGCCTGATTTTTTTACACCACGGTTTTGTGTAAATTTGGGCATACCATGCATAATACTTATATTTTAATATAACACTCTTTTAATGTATGATAGCGGGTAACAGAATTATATATGGATTTGTGCTGATTGTGATGCTACTGGCATTTATGGCTGCTGGCTGCACAACTCCTGAAGTTAACCAGCAACAGGAAACTATTGTACAGGAATCAAACATTAAAGATATCGAGCAGCTGAACACGTTATTGGAAGAGGAACCTGTGCTAATCAAGTTCGGTTCACCGACATGTGCTCCCTGTAGAGACCAGGATATTATTCTGGATATCATTGCAGATGATTATGAGGGTGAGGCCTCTGTGATCATGGTCAATATTAATGAAGAGCGTGATGCAGCTTCGTTCTTCGGAGTATATTCAATACCCGACATGAGTGTCATTGCAGGAATCAAAGATGACAGGTATCTGTTCATGGGCCCTGATGGCAATGTTTCCTTTGACAGGGGATCCACGCGTTATGTGGGACTGACGGATGGTAACATCCTCAGGCAGGCACTGGACAATGCTATCGCCTACAGACAGAATAATACATCATGATATAAGGACAGGATACAAGTGGTCACTGATAATATTACTCCCATTGCAATCTTTGTCGCAGGTATTGTTAGCATTGCTTCACCCTGCGTTTTCCCCCTGCTACCCGCCCTATTCGCCTCATCCACAGACAGGGGTCGTTTCAGACCCCTTGCCATTGTTGTAGGGTTGTGCATATCCTTTGTATTGATGGGAATTGTGACATCTGCGTTTGGTTATGCGCTGCGCGACTACCTGGCCTACCTGAACATCCTGGCTGCTGCTGTCATTATTGGTTTTGGTATCATTATGGTCAGCAATGTGGAAATATTCAATATCTTTTCAAAAATATCTGTGCCTGCCAGCGCAAATCGGGGAGTAAGCGGGGGGTTGCTCCTGGGCCTTTCCCTGGGTGTTGTGTGGCTTCCCTGTATCGGCCCGATTCTCGGCGCAGTGCTCACCAGGATAGCTGTTGAAGGGAATATATATTACGGGGCAGCAATGCTTTCCGTTTATTCCCTGGGATTTGCGATACCGATGCTATTGGTTGCCTACTCCGCCCATTTTACGGGCAATTTTGGCAATGTTGCAAAATATCAGAATTATATAAAAAAAGGAGCAGGGTTAGTGCTGATTATCGCAGGTATCTGGATGCTCAGCATCAACCCTTTTGTGACCTTCTGATCAGTCACAGGTTTCTTCATCTCTTTTGATCGCCACAATTTCATTGACACAGGCTACAGCTATAGGTGTCCCACCCCGTGTACCTACACAGGTTATTGAAGGAATGTCCCGTTTGCGAACCTCTTCCTTGGATTCAGCGGAATTGACAAATCCTACAGGTGTTCCAATCACAAGAGCAGGTTTTATCCCATGGTCGATCATGCGGCATACTGCAAATGCAGCTGAAGGAGCGTTTCCTATGGCTACGATTGCTCCTTCAAGCCTGTCACGACAATTCAAAAACCCGGCTGCTGTTCTTGTAATGCCATATTTGTGAGCGATTTGTGCATCTTTGTCTTCATCAAGGACGCAAATTACCGGGCAATCATGGCCCTTTTTAGTAACACCGGCTTTGACCATATTGATATCAACAAAAATGGGAGCACCTTTTTTGATAGCTTCTACCCCTGCCTTAATTGGATCATTCTTGAAGCGCATTATTTCGGCAACTTCAGGGTCGCCTGTGGATATCATGCACCTCTGCCTGACACGTCCCTGAGGAGAATCATCTCCAACCAGTTTGCTAGCAATACGCCTGCTGGTCATGTAAATGGCTTTTGCTTCTTCTGTCTGGGCGCCCATATCCCTGCACATTTCTACGAGTTCAGGTTCTGCTTCCATTGTGATTTCCACAAGGTTCTCAAGTTCCTGACCGTTTTTTTCTTCAGTAGTCATATTTTCTCTGATACCCCCTGGGAGTTATTATCTTTTCCATGCCTTTTTTGCCCCATATGCGGGATTCAGGGGTTGTGATCAATATCATAGTCCTCATATCCACCCAGTCGTCATAATCCAGCACCTTGCCAAGGGTCGTTACCTTCATTTCCTGGGAATCTCCGCGCAATGCATTCTTCACAAGTCCCACAGGAGATGAGCCTTCCCTTGTTTCCTGTATGATTTCAATAGCTCTCCTGAAATTGGAGTTGCGTTGCCTGCTCTTCGGATTGTAGAGGGATATGATAAAATCCGCCTCTGAAGCAGCCCTGAGTCTCTTTTCGATACGTTCCCATGGAGTTAACAGGTCACTGAGGCTTATCACTGCAAAATCATTGACAATGGGTGCACCCAGTACACTTGCTCCTGCCGTAATAGCAGTAACGCCGGGCAGGACTTCAATATCCACATCAAGTTCATGATGTTCAGCAACTTCCAGCACAAGGCCGGCC
Source organism: Methanohalophilus halophilus (assembly GCF_001889405.1). NCBI lineage: Archaea > Methanobacteriati > Methanobacteriota > Methanomicrobia > Methanosarcinales > Methanosarcinaceae > Methanohalophilus > Methanohalophilus halophilus. Next base: position 1,230,947 of record NZ_CP017921.1, on the reverse strand, counting down.
ATGCCATATACATTGGCATCTCCACCGCTTACCATTGAGACAACATTGTCAGCTGCAAGTTCCACTGCCTTTTTGGCACGTTCAACTTCCTTTCCCATATGACTCCTGATGATTTCCTGGCCATTGAGAAGTTCCTTGACCTGGTCCAGGTATGTACCATTGCCGATTATATAATCAGAATTCAGGATAGCATCCCTGGATGCAATGGTAAGTTGTTCCACCGAACCGGGTCCAATCCCGATTACATAGAGTTTTCCTTTTTTATTAGTCTGCGATTGCAATTGTAATCCTTCCATATACTTTCTTTTTCATTATCAGATTCTGGTTAGTAGAAAGTGCAAGTGCACAGGGTTCTGCCACACCTTTAAGACCAAATCTTGATGCCCTGGATTTAGAAGGCACATCAATTTCATTAAGTTTGGAGTGGGGCAGGAAGTGAATGGGCACGCCTATAATTTCGGCTGCGTTTTTAAGCCCCTGTTCATCTTTTTTAAGTTCCGCTGAGGCCAGCGCTTCTATATCTTCCTTTCTGGTATTTGTTGTTTCCAGTGCCTGTGCGATGGCTTCGAGGACTTCTTCCTCGTGGATCCCCCTGCGGGCACCGATTCCTATAATCATGTATCTTCCTGTTCCATTTTAAGTACGGACACATCACTATCCACGATCACAATTTTTGGCCCCTTTATTTTCAAAACCTCGACATCCTGATCCAGCAGTGCACAATTCACATCCTTTGTGGATTCCTTGTTCACTATGTCGCACCCCATTTTTTTGGCAATACCTTCAACAGAGTTGCGATTGTGGACTTCAGTTGCTGTTGTTATTACGGGTGTCGCACCAATTTCAGCAATCTTTCGGACCAGTTCATTGCCTCCGTGGTGTCCACCCAGGACAGGGATTGCAAAATTGAGATTCGAATCCACCACCACAACCGCCGGATCGGTCCACTTATCTTTAATGAGAGGAGCAATATCCCGGACAACTATACCTGTAGCAAAAACAGCAATTATCCGGTCATATTTTTCAAAGGCTTCCTTAAATATGTTTTTGCTATAGATAAGCAGGTCTGCTCCCACATGTTCTGTGATCTTGCGAGCCACATCCATATTGCGATTGAAGGTTATTACAGCGGTGGCTGGTGTACTCCGTATAGGTGTGACCTCCTGTAATTTTTCGGATCCACCACACCTCCGATAATAATCATGGCAGAGCGCTGGATTCCTGCTTCTTTGACCTTTTGGGCAATTGTTTCCACATTTCCGTAGATTACCTGTTCATCATCCCAGGATGCATGGTAAATTACAGCAACCGGAGTGTCTGAAGGACATTCCAGTTTTTCCATGATCTGTTCAATCTTCTGGGTGCCCAAAAAGATAGCCATGGTCTGGCCGTGTCTGGAAAGGGCAGGAATCTGGTCATCTCCCAATGTCTTGCCCGCAGGCCGGGTTATAATAAGGGAATCGGAAACACCGTTTAATGTCAGCTGGGTGTTAAGAGCTGAAGCAACAGCAAATACGGAGGATACTCCCGGCACCCTTTCAACTTCAATATCGTATTTTTTCAATTCTTCCATCTGTTCGATGATAGAACCATAAAGGGATGGATCTCCACTGTGCAGCCGGACAACTTTCTTGCCTTCATTAAGTGCATCAACCATCACTTTGGTAGTTTCTTCAAGAGTCATTCCATAGCTGTCTATCTTTTTCCCGTTTGAATATTCAAGCACTTCGGGGTTTACCAGTGAACCGGCATATACCACAAGATCGGCTTCCTCCAGTTTTTCCTTGCCAAGCACAGTGATCAATTTGGCATTTCCCGGACCGGCTCCGACAAAAGCAATTTTGTCATCCATGTTATTTCTCTCCCTTTTCAGCATAGATAATACTGAAATAATTACCTTTCTCAGGAATATTCTCTTTGCCTTTTATAATCCTTTCCCGGTCCAGGAACAGCCTTTCGGCAAATATAAAATTATCATATCCTTCTTCTGTAAGGTTACGGATAATGTCCTGTGTATGTTTTGCTTTGAGTACAATCTTTGATTTTTTGTCAGAGCCATCAGATACTTCAAAAGATGAATCAATTTCTGAATCGGTACGTGAGGCAAAAGAAGTAATTGAGCTGATACCAGGTATTGTTGCGGTTTCAACATCGGGGTAGTATTTATGCATGACTCTCTTTAAATGTGTAAATGTTGAGAAAAAGTTAGGATCCCCTATCAGACCGAATACGACGGTTCCATTCCTTGCTTCATTGGCAATGATGTCAGCATTCTTTTTCCATATTTCGTTTAGCACATCATAATCACGCAACATCGGGAAATCCAGTATTTCCGAATCAGTATATGGTTTAACCAGTTCTTCTGCCATTTTGCCGGGCACATATACCTTGTCACTGTCCTTAAGTGCATTTACAGCCTTAAGCGTAAGAAGATCCGGCTCACCCGGTCCAAGTCCTACTCCTATCAACATTTTTTATCACCTTGAATGTTACTGTATTTTCCGGATATCATATACACGGGATTTTCTGGTTTAAACATGGTTTCCCCGGTAATTGGATATCCTCTTGATATTGATATATTAATAATAGTGTCAAAAATTCCAAGTTCTTTCATCTGGTTCATTACAGAAACCACAGTTTCAATCCTTACTGCATTGACGATGATGCTTTCTGCTTTATGTTTTACCAGAGATTTGAGAATAGCATCGATATTCTTTGTACCGCCTACAAAGGCACAATCAATTCTTTCTTCGGGAGGGAGTTGTTCAAGAATTTCCGATGATTCACCGTGTATGAGCCTTACACAACCGAGTCCGAAATTTTCGAAATTCTTTTCTGCAACTTCAATGGCTTCCTGGCGTGCATCAATGGCAGTGAATTTTATATTCCTTGCCATCTTTGAAGCAGCAATGGAAACTGCACCTGTACCACATCCTATATCATAAAAGGTGCATCCTTCACTCAAGTCAAGTTTAGATAATGATACAGCTATTATTTCGGGTTTAGTAGGCCCGCCGCTTATTTGTAGTAGCTCAGACATTGTTCTCCCAAGTAAAGTTTATTGGAATTGATTGGATATTGTACCTATACAATATCACTAGCTACATAAAAGGTTGTTGTAAATGGAAGGAGAAGGTATTCCCAAAAGTGTACTTGTTCTGGGTACAGCGTCGCATGTAGGCAAGAGTGCGATAGTCACCGGACTTTGCAGGATATTTTCCCGCAAATACAGGGTTGCCCCGTTTAAGGCACAGAACATGAGCTTGAATTCGTGGATTACAACGGATGGCAAGGAAATAGGAATCGCACAGGCAATACAGGCCATGGCTGCAGGTGTTGAACCCACAGCTGAGATGAACCCCGTGCTTCTGAAACCAAAAGGTGACAGGGTTTCACAGGTAATACTTATGGGCAAACCTTATGCCGACAAAAGTGCAGGTTCCTACTACGATTCAATAGAGGAAACTCATGGCGTACTTCGCCAGGCACTTGAAACACTGGGAAAAGATTATGAAGTAATCGTAATGGAAGGTGCAGGCGGAGCAGCTGAAATAAATCTTTATGAAAGGGATATTGTAAACATGGGTACTGCAAGGATTACTAATGCGCCAATAATACTTGTCGGCGATATCGAAAGAGGAGGAGTCTTTGCAAGTCTTTATGGTACTATCCAGCTTCTGCCTGAAGATGTCAGGCAAAATGTCAAGGGAATGATAATTAATAAATTCAGAGGGGATCCCACCATCCTTCAGGCTGGTGTAGAAGAGCTGGAACAGATAACCGGCATTCCTGTACTGGGAGTCATGCCATATTCAAAACTCGGAATTCCTTCCGAAGATTCGGTATCCATCGGGGATAAGTCATCTCCATCAGGAATGTATGATGTCGATGTGGCTGTGATCCGGCTTCCCAGAATCTCCAATTTTACAGATTTTGAACCCCTGGAGCGCATTGTAAATATACGCTATGTGGATATGGATGATAAATTAGGCACGCCTGATGCTGTGATTATTCCGGGTACTAAAAACACCATAAGTGATTTACAGGATTTGCTTGATAGCGGCATGGCTGAAAAGATCCAATCCCTGTCCGGGAAGGTACCTATCCTGGGAATTTGTGGTGGCTACCAGATGCTGGGTAAACAAATAGAAGATGCAGCGATTGAGGGTGAAGCAGATGCGACTTATGAAGGACTGGGGCTGCTGGATATCCATACCATATTTGATGCATATAAGAAAAAAACCGTTCAGGTGACAAAGAAAGTAAACATGGCAAGTCCCCTTTTTGATTCAATAAAAGGTGAAACCATCGGTGGTTATGAAATTCACATGGGAGATACTGGTTCAACTGCTCCTGTATTTGGAGACGACGGTTGCGTAGATGAAAGCGGAATGGTAGTGGGAACCTATCTTCATGGTTTATTTTCCAATGCCAACATAAGGAAAGCCTTTGTTTCCTATCTCCTGGAGAAAAAGGGAATAAAGTACAATGAAGAAGACCTCGAAGACGACCCCTATGAAGAATTGGCACAGTTAATGGAAGAGTACCTGGATATTGGTACAATATATTCTATTCTGGGTCTGGAAAAAAATTGAATGTGGATATACAAAGACCGCTTTTGGTTTGCCATTTTCTTTTTTTTTGGATTTGTCCATGAAAAGCGGCTGCAATATCCAAAATTATCTAATATGAAATTATTAAATAGATTAAATACCACTTTCTTCCTAAGAGAGTGAGATCGGATGGATATACTGGACATATATGAGGATGTACAAAAGGACGTGCAGGCTATTTATAGGTCAAGATTGCAGGCACAGATGCTTTTGTCGCTCTATGAAGACAATAACACACTGGCAAGACTACGTGAAGTGACAGGAAGTACTTCACAGGCCCTGCTTCCAAAGATAAGGATTCTTGAATCGAAAAAGTTGATCGAAAGTGTGGAACATGAATACAGGCTAACACCCCTAGGAAAAATTGTAGCCTCCAAAATTGCAGATTCTGTCATGACCATGGGTACTGTATTGGAACATAAAGAATTCTGGCAGTCCCATTACATGGAGGCTATACCACAACCCTTACTCGAGTCCATAGGTAGTCTTTATAATTCGGAGATCATCAGTGATACTAATGTGGAAATTTTTAATGTGTACCACCACTTTCTGGATATGATCAAAAAAGCATGCCATATATATGGAATAACTGCGATTATGAGTTCCGGACATGCTGATATACTTGGAGACAGGATTCAGGAAGGCATCCCTGTAAAATTAATAGTCACAAAAAGTGTAGTTGAGGAATTAAGACAACAACCATACATTGAGGAAATTCACCAACTTCAGAAATTGCCCAATTTTCAGGTATTCATGGTCGATAATGATATAAATCTAGGGTTTACTGTCACTGATAAATGTCTTTCTCTTGGTTTGTACAAGAGTGATGGAGTTACATATGATACTACAACAGACCTTTTCAGTTATGATGAAACTGCCATCAAATGGGGTGAAAAAATGTTTGAGTACTATGTGCAGGACGCAGTGGAATTGGATTTGATCTAACTGTATTAACTTTGTAGTACAGGCTTGTTGGTAGGACCCCTGCATTCAAATACTTTTTTTTTTAGCAGAGTCTCCTGCACCTTTGTTTCAAGTTCACAGGGATGGATTGGTTTCTTCAGGTACTCATCTGCACCGGCCTGTAGTCCTTTTTTAATATCAGAACTATCAGAAAGAGCTGAGTACATAAAAACCGGAATGTTTTGTGTAGAGGAATTCTGCTTAATCTCCCTGCATAACTCATAACCATTCATCTGAGGCATCATAACGTCAAGTATAATTAGATCAGGATGTTCAGTTTTTGCGATCTCAAGTCCCTCTAATGGAGAAAGGGATGACATTGTCTTGAAGTTTTCAAGAAAAATTTCCAGCAATTCGATTATGTCGGGTTCGTCATCGATTATCAAAATTCTGGGATCTTCTTTTAGCATGTTTTTTACACACCTGTCGTTTTTGAAGGAACCTCCGGAAGTCTACATTATGTAAATCTCCCGGATGAACTTTGACCTATGAGATACAATATAAGATGAAAACTATACATATATTATTATGACTAAGATTAACCAGATCGATTAATATTAAGAACCGCAACTAACGTTTACCCCTATCATAAACATTGCATGCATGGGTGAATATAAGTCTCTTGCATACAGAGTGAATCTAGATAGTACAGTTGTCAAAAGAATTCTTGATTTCCTGACCTACAGTTCGGTTTATCTTTCGATAGCCGGAGCTGTAATGGCATATATGGCCTGTCAGTTACAGGGTCTTGTCCTCTCCTGGCAGACGATGGCTATAATGTTCCTTGTCACATATTCTGTCTATAATATTGATCGTAAAGCAGACGAAGATGAAGATTCCATAAATCACTCGGAACGTTATTCGTTTACCAAGAAATATGAAAAGTTCTTGTTCCTATCTTCAATTCTTGCTTATATTTTTGCTTTCATGCTTGCTTATCCCTACGGATTAAAAGCTCTTCTTGTCACTGCTATACCTCTTATCAGTGGCTTGCTTTACAGTTTTGCATGGCTTCCTTCAGGTTTTCGTTATCGTAGGCTTAAGGAAATCCCATCTGTAAAAAATCTGGTTATCGCAACTGCATGGGCATCAACTCCTGCCTTTCTTCCTTCATTGGTATATGGACAAGCAATGGGAGATCTGGTATTTGTAACGTTTATTTACTTTTTCTCCTTGGTATTTGTCAATACTGTAATTTTTGATATGAGAGATATCGAAGGTGACAGTATTTCAGGAATTGACACCATACCAGTGCTGCTTGGTGCAGAAAAAACCCGCATACTATTAATCTGCCTGACACTTATAGCAGGTTATTTCATGATAAATACCGGTATACAACAGTTGGGTATTGCATCTTTGTTAGTGCTAACAGCAGGAGTTATTTATGCACTCTGCTATGTTATTTTCTTTGGGAGGATTGCAGGAAACAATTCACTGTGTGACCTAATGGCAGATGGCCAGTTTATAATACTGGGTGGGCTGTTGATAGTTGCTACGGGTATAGGTTTAGCCGCTTAAATGTCATTTTGCCGGGGAAGGGTAAACTTGAAGGTGCTTCCCTTTCCGGCTTCACTTTCAACCCATATCTGACCACCGTGCATCTCTATAATATTCCTTACCAGAGCCAATCCCAGACCCGTGCCCTGATATTGCCGGTTGGAATCAGAATCAAGTTGTCTGAAAGGTTTGAAAAGTTTGTCCTGTTCTTCTGGAGAAACACCAATCCCACTATCAGACACACTAATAGTAATTTCTTCACCTCCGTAATCAATATCAATTGTAATCTTTCCTTTTTCAGGTGTAAACTTGATTGCATTGCTAAGTAAATTATATAGCACCTGTTTGATCTTCAGCTTGTCCGCATAAACAGGATATTCCAGATTGGTATCTACATCCAAAATTAGTTGTTTCTTTTTGACAAGGGGTTCCAGTGTATTTTTCAATTCGGAAATTATTTCTTCGAGTCCGAATTGTTCAGGTTTTAATTCCATTTTTCCAGCTTCAATTTTGGAAAGGTCCAGTATATCATTGATGATTTCAAGAAGATGCTGCCCACTAGTGTTTATGTTATGAGCATATTTCTTTTGCTTTTCATTTAGTTTCCCGAAAGCCTCCTCCAGCAGCACATCTGAAAAACCTATTATAGAATTTAATGGTGTGCGCAATTCATGGCTCATATTCGCCAGAAACTGGCTTTTGGTATGGTTTGCCACTTCTGCCATCATTTTTGCTTCCATAATTGCTTTTTCAGCTTCCTTCTTTTCAGTGATGTCAAGAACGATTCCCTGCAGATATTTTATGTTACCTTTTGTGTCTCTCTTAATGAGTGTTCTTTCATCAACCCACCTGACCTGCCCGGATTTGGTGATTATCCTGTACTCCTGTGTGAAATCATTCTGTCCTTCTGCCATCTGTTTATCCAGATTTTTCTGAACTCTACCGAGATCTTCCGGGTGTACAATGTCACCATACCATAGATACCCTGAATTAAATTCTTCTGCTGAATATCCCAGCAAATTGATGTTATTGGATACAAGCTCTACCGGCCAGCTGGGTGTAGCTTTCCATTTGAAAACAATAGCCGGGCTGCTGTCTATAACTGTCTTCATTTCCTGGATCGAAGCATTTGATTCTTCAAGGGCATCAAGTATGCTGTTTAACCCTTCCGGAATTTTCCGGAAATCAATGTCTACATCGGTATTTGCCCGTGTATCCAGTTTCCCTTCGATTGCTTCATCCGATATCTTATTGAAATTGCCAACTATTCGTTTTATTGGCTTTGTTATGGAGCGGGCTATTAATAATGCCCCTCCTCCCATGAAACAGATTGCTACAAAGGAAATACCTGCAAGTTGTTTTTGGAGTGTAGTTATTCCTGCAAGCATTTCTTCTTTAGGGACAACCAGCACAAATGAGAATTTGCCTGTCTCTACAGGTTCATAGAACATAATTACTTCTTTTCCGGTAATCGGGTCAAGGGTCTCGATATGGCCGCTTCTTCCATTATATATGTCGACTTTCAATTTCTGTATGTTTGGTATGTCAAACGAGTTCAATGATTTGTGGCCAATCCATTCCTTTTCGGTGGGATGGGACATCAGGATTCCTGTCCTGCTCACCACGGCAGCATAACCGGTATTGAATATTTCTATATCACTGACAATACTATCAATATAATTCAAAGATATGTCCACTCCACCAATTCCCTGAAAGTTTCCTTTTTTCATTATTGGTGAGACTAAACTGACAATCAGTGCCCCTTCATACAGGTAGGGTTCGGTAACTACATCTCTTTTCAGTCTTTTGGGCAACTGGTAGTAGGAGGAAGTCTGGTAATCTATAAGTGGATCGAGTTTCACCTCGCCCCCAATTGTATTCCAGTACGGAATAAAGCGTCCGGTTTCATCGTGGCCGGTTGTGTTTATATATGTTGCATCCATTCCGTCGAAGGCATTTGGTTCAAAACAGACGTAGGTACCTATCAAATCTGGATGGTCCCGCAGTATTTGTTCCAGCATAGCATTGGCTTCAGTCCGATTCCTTGTATCGTATTTTTCCATGCTGCTTACAAGGGTACGCGCAATGGACATACTTGATTGCATATCCGTATTGAACTGACTGGCATAAGTTTCTGCAGTCTTGACCGATTTGTCGTATGCAAGTTCCCTTTCCTGATCCGTAACAGTGGAAGTGATAGCCAGCGTGGCACCCAGTAAAACAATTATAGTTCCGACTGTAATCAGAAATATCAGTTTGGTTTCAAGATTTATGTTTTCCCACTTTATGTGAAATACCCCTTCTACACAAGCAATAAAATATTTCCAATGTTTTTTATTTGATATATATTCCTATATGTTCTATTTAATGTTATTTGACGTTCATAGTTATACCCAGATTTTCCAAAAATTTTACAGCCAGGTCTTTTTTTTGAAATAATACAGCATAATCACAGATATTGTGGTCATAAAAATCATAACTGCAGGATAACCCCATTCCCATTTCAATTCGGGCATGTAATCGAAGTTCATTCCGTAAATACCTGCAATAAAAGTAAGAGGGATAAAGATGGTAGCAATGATTGTCAGTAATTTCATCACTTCATTCATCCGGTTACTGACCGTTGAAATATAAAGGTCCAGCATGCCGGATAACATTTCCCTGTAAGTTTCCACGGCTTCGATTACCTGTATAGAGTGGTCATAAAGGTCACGCAAATATATGCCAGTACTTTCCTTGATTAAACCGGATTCATCACGTTGCAGAGATGCAATTGTTTCCCTGAGTGGCCAGAGGGACCTGCGTAAAATGATCATTTCCCTTTTTAGCTCATGGATGCTTTGTAAGGTGGCAGGATCTGGCTCTTTTATCAATTCATCTTCCAGCCTCTCAATTTCTTCTCCGATATCTTCCAGAAGCAGGTAATAATTATCCACAATAGAGTCTATGAGGGAATAGGTAAGATAATCTACTCCCTTTTTGCGAATGTTGCCTGCAGGTCTTTCCATTCTCTGGCTGATCTTCTTGAATAAATCAGTCCTCATTTCCTGAAATGAGAGAATGAAATTATTTCCCAGTATTATGCTTATCTGGTCTGAGTCGACTGCATTTTCCAGACGTTCGTAAAACAGAGTTCGAATTGTAACATAGATATAATCTTCATAGGATTCGGTTTTGGGCCGCTGGGTGGTATTCAGGATATCTTCCAGCACAAGGGGGTGAACCCCAAATACCTCTCCAAGACTTTCAATTAATTCTGTTTGGTGCAGACCATCTACATTGATCCATATTTTCCTGTCTTCTGCAAATTCCAGATTTTTAATTATGTCGATGTCCTGATTGACATGTACTTCCAGATATTCTTCATTGTACTCTATCAATGTCAGTATAGGTTCTTTCACCTTTTTATCCCCAACATGGACCAATGTGCCGGGGCCCATCCCTGCCTTTATGGACAATTCAGAATTGTAATCTCTCACTTAATTGCTCCTCTGTGTATTATTCGTTTTATTGTATTTTTATTTTGGGTGTTGCATTATGAGAGGCATATTTTTATACTATGAAATACCTGTACATAATTGTACAACTTAGTACATTGATGTTTGGTGATTATATGCAACGGTGCCTGCAAAAAATAGTAAACGGAGAAGACCTGACTGCTACTGAAGCAAAGAAAACTCTGAAATATATCCTACATGAGGCAACGGATGCCCAGATAGGAGCTTTTCTTGGAGCTTTGAGCGTCAAAGGGGAAAGAGTGGAAGAAATAAGTGGTTTTGTAGAAGGAATGCTTGATGAAGCTGTCATAATAAAACCTGCAATTGCCGGACCACTTGTAGATATTGTTGGGACGGGGGGAGACCGCCATAACACAATCAACATTTCCACATCCGCAGCCATTATAGCTGCAGCTGCCGGTGTACCAATCGCTAAACATGGGAATCGTGCAGTGACGTCTCTTTCGGGAAGTGCCGATGTGCTTGAATCTCTCGGTGTTGACCTGAACTGTTCTCCGGCAGAAGTGAAAAAATGTATGGAGTCCGTAGGAATCGGTTTTCTCTTTGCCCCATATTTCCATCCTGCCATGAAGAGGGTTGCTCCAATCAGGAAAGAACTTGGATTCCGGTCAATCTTTAATCTCCTAGGCCCTCTCTCAAATCCGACACTTGCTTCCAGGCAGGTAGTTGGTGTATACGATAAAGCCCTCTGCAAACCCTTTGCGCAGGTCCTCAGGAAACTTGGCAAAGAAAGAGTACTGGTGGTCCATGGTGACGGGATGGATGAAATATCCACCCTCTCGGAAACCTATGTAGCAGAACTAAAGGACGGAGTAATAACTACCTACGAGATTAAACCTGAAGATCTTGGTTTTAAAAGGGTATCTGCACCTGATATTGTAGGCGGGACTCCAGAAGAAAATGCAACGGACATACGTTATATACTGCAGGGTGAAAAGGGACCCAAAAGGGATATAGTGGTGGCTAACGCTGCCGCTGCTATCTATGTTGCAGATAAGGCATCGTCTCTCAATGAAGCCGCAAGAATTGCTGAAAAGGTAATAGACAATGGCAAAGCTCTTGAAAAGCTCGAAGAACTTGCCCATTTCACAAACTCCAGGGGATCAAATGCAACCTGCAATAAGGGTGAAAGTCTGCGGAATGAAGTCTGTGGATGATATAGGTATTGCAGTAAAATGTGGTGCTGATGCGGTAGGCTTTATAACAGAAGTGCCGGTGAATACACCTCGCAACCTGGATATGGAATTAAGCACTGAGCTGATAAACTCCACCCCTCCTTTTGTCACTACGGTTATGGTAATAATGCCAGAGTCGATCACACATGCCAGGAAACTTGTAAGCAATGCAAGACCGGACATGGTGCAGGTACATTCAACTGCTGACATGGGATTACTCACTGCACTGCGGGCAATGAATGTCCGGATAATACAGAAATTTTCGATTTCTGATGAAACAAAAGTCCCGGAAACGATTAAAATCATCAATGAACTTGCAGAAAGTAACCTGATTGATTCCATAATTCTGGATACTGCCTGTAGCAGCGGAGGAGGCAGTGGCTTGACCCATGACTGGAAAATAAGCGGCGAAGTGGCAAAAAAAATCCCTGTTCCATTGATTGTGGCAGGAGGCCTAAATCCACAAAATGTGGGTGAATGTGTGAATATCGTCTCCCCTTATGGAGTAGATGTTTCCTCCGGAGTTGAAGTGAAAGGTAAAAAAGATTTCAGTCAAGTTTGTGATTTTATAAGAGCTGTGAGGTGTAGTAATTGATGGAATTTGATATTGGAAGGGATGAGTTCATTTCACTTGTAAATAAGGAGGATAGTTCTGCCCTTGTACAGCTGGTAGCCGAGGTGAAAACTTCCCTTTCCCCCCTTGACCTATATACTCTTCTGGAGAATCATTTTGATTACTCATATATTCTGGAATCTGTGGAAAAAGAGAGCCGGCACGCACGTTTTTCTTTTGTAGGTGCAGATCCCCTTGCCTTACTTTCCGTAAAGGGCAGACGTGTTTGTCTGACAATGTCACATGAATCGGCCCTGACAGATCTGATGGAAAAAAGAGTGGGGGATGTCTGCGATTCTCTTAAATCCAAATCCTGTCATTTTGAAGGAATCATAAAAACAGGATATGAAGTGTTAGATGCCCTCAGGAAAGTATTTGTGGCCGATGAGTCACTGCCTCTTCTAAATGCAAATAGATTTGACAGGCAGACTTTCCTGGGAGGTGCAATGGGATATGCGGGATATGACATTATCTATGACTGCTGGTTAAAACAGGATATTCCAGCAGGGGCAAAGGAGCCGGACATGCAATTTATGTTCACTACAAGTACCTTTGTTTTTGATCATCTGGAAAATAGAATTTATTATGTAAAAACTCCACTTGCAAGTTCTTCAAATGCAGCACAGGTCTATGATGATGTACTTGAAGAAACCCGCAGCATGCAGGTAGTACTTAACCGATCATCATTGATCAAGGAAAATGAATCAGCGGGAAGTGCGAAGAATGAGGATATTTCCTGCACAATGGATCGGGCAGAATATGAAGATGCAGTAAGCAAGGCAAAGGAACATATTCTGGACGGTGATATTTTCCAGGTAGTCCTTTCGCGGCGCTATGAGCTACCCTACCACAATAGTCCTCTTTACCTTTACAGAAAACTACGCTCTATTAATCCGAGTCCTTACATGTATCTGCTTTCGTTTAAGGATATGGCCGTGGTGGGTGCAAGTCCTGAAACCCTGATGACTGTGGATAATGGGCGAGTGATCACCAATCCTATCGCAGGGACATGCCCCAGGGGTGAAAATGAAACTGAGGATTGCAGGTATGCCGAAATAATGCTTCATGACGAAAAAGAAAGGGCAGAACATGTGATGCTTGTTGATCTGTCCCGCAACGATGTACGCATGGTTTGTGAAGGTGGCTCTGTAAAAGTATCCGATTTTATGAAAGTGGTACGTTATTCTCATGTACAGCATATCGAAAGCACGGTGGAAGGTAAGTTAAGACCAGAATGTGACCAGTTCGATGCCATCAAGGCACTTCTTCCTGCAGGAACCCTTTCCGGTGCGCCCAAAATACGGGCAATGGAAATCATAAGACAACTTGAAGGAGTCGGCAGGGGCGTCTACGGAGGAGGAATCGGTTACTTTTCTTGGAACGGGGATGCAGACTTCGCAATTGCAATACGTACGGTTGTTATGAGAGAGGGGCATGTAATGATACAGGCAGGTGCCGGTATAGTTGCAGATTCGGTACCTTCGAAAGAATATGAGGAAACCGAGCGCAAAATGGCTGCCATGCTCAAAGCAGTAAGAGGTGAATGATATGAAAGTACTGTTTGTAAACAACCGGGATTCCTTTGTATGGAATCTTGTGGATGCCTTTTCCATATTGGGTGTTGAAACCGTAGTTGTTCAAAATACAGTGGAAATGGAAGATGTCAGGAATATAAAACCAGACGCCATTGTCATATCACCCGGTCCGGGCATTCCTGAAAGACCTGAGGATATCGGCAACTGCCTCCAAATTATTAAGGAATACGGCCCGAACACTCCTATACTGGGAGTTTGCCTTGGCCATCAGGCCATAAATCGGGCTTACGGAGGTAGTACGGGCAGATGTACAAACGGCCCAGTCCACGGTAAGGCTTCATCAATCATTCACAATGATTCACTTCTTTTTTCGGGATTTACCAATCCTTTTGAAGGAGGAAGATACCATTCACTGGAAATTAAAGAACTTGCCCCACCCCTGGAACCCATTGCCCATACAGAAGATGGCTCAATAATGGCGATTAAGCATAAAGAATATCCAATCTATGGCATCCAGTTCCATCCTGAATCTGTCCTGATGAATAATGGTTTGAAAATTATTGAAAATTTTCTGGCCCTGACCATCCAGGAGGATTAATCCTTAATAATAGAGGCAATTGTATTCGGGACATATGTTTATTGCTTTAACCGGCACTCCGGGATGCGGGAAAACATCTGTATCCGGACTGCTTGAGAATGAATTTGGGTATCGGGTAGTTCATCTGAACGAACTCATAAAATCCGAGAATCTTTTCATAGAAGAAGATAAGCAACGGGACTGTGTAGTTACTGACCTTGATGTGGTACAAAAGCGACTGTCACCCATAGAAGAATTTGAAAATCCTGTAATCATTGACAGCCACATGGCCCATCTGATTGCAGATATTTCCATCGTGTTACGTACGGCTCCCGGTGAACTCAAAAAAAGACTTGAGAAAAGGGGATATAAACCTGCAAAAGTTGATGAGAATATAGAAGCAGAATGTCTCGATGTTATACTTGTAGAATCAGTTGAGAACTGTGAAATGGTATTTGAAGTTGATACCACAGGTCGAAGTATGAGTGAAGTTGCGGAGGATGTAAGAGAGATAATCGATAGCATATCCCCAGGACATCCGCCCCTTGATAAATTCAAACCCGGTGCTTTTGATTGGAGCGGGGAAATATTCTGATCACTTTTTCTTTTCCGGAGGTATTTCCTCATCAGGTGTTACGCCGTAGTATCTGGTCCTTGCTTTTCCCCATATGCAACCTTCCTTACCAAATATCTTGAGTTCAAGATTCTGGATTGCCTTACAAATAGGGTTTCCAGCTCTTGCTCCCCTGCATACAATACAATATTTTTCACAAAATACCGGTGCTTTCTCAGTCATTAGATGCCCCCTGTATATTCTTACACTGTATAATATTCAACGGAGGTACTATAAAAAATTAAGGACAGGAGTTTGTCAGAAAGTTTGATCGCTGCCGGAGACATGTTTTAATCTCCTGACACCATCAATCTCTTCAATAACTTCTGTAACAGATTCAGGGACTAGTTGCTCCCACTTTTCACCGGCAATCATCTTTTCACGGATTAGGGTGCCTGAATACTTGTCCCGATGATACATGGGAGGTTGCTTTGTTTCTATGCCTGCTTCTTCGAAAAGCTCGAGGATTAGAGGATTGTTGGAATAGACTATGTCAAAAGGAGGAGTCCGTGCTGTGACATAGGAAACCCAAACTGCGTTTTGCTGGATATCATCGATGGGAACTGCATAATGTTTGATATCCGTATCTGCAAGAGAATGGCGAATCATCATTATGCGTTCACCGGCAGTAAAGGGGTTCGGTGTTTCGTGGCTTCTTTGAGCGCTTCCGACACCTATTACGAGTTCATCAATATCCTTTCCAATCGTTTTTATGACCGAATAATGGCCTTTATGGAATGGCTGGAAGCGCCCGATATAGAATGCCCTTTTAAGATGCATAGTTTCATCTGATGCCACATTCATCGAAGCTAAACTTCTCGCAAACTTCAAGATAATGTTGTGAATTGTTGTTGTGTTTCATGGTTGCCAGTTTCTTGACAAGGTCAATTCCAGGTTTTGGATCTTCCATTATCTCAAGCTCATCTTCGGCCATCTTGAAGTATTTTTCACCCTCGTCTGTACGGATCATGACACTGTTCCATCCGTCCGGTGCACCCACAGAACCTATTGATATATCTGCTGAAACTGATGTGTAATCACAGCAATGGTGGCAGGGATTCCTTGCATGCGGGCCAACTTGTGGAATCTTGACACTGTGACTTTCGCCATCCTTTGTATATGCCCAGAATTTACCCTTTGCGAAGTCGAATTTTACAACATCTTCAGGATTGAGTTCCATTATCTCTTTTATGATTTTTTCAGACATTACATCATGATAGAAACTTTCCATACAAAGAAGCCCTATAATAACCACGATCTTGTCATTGACATTTTCAGAGATCAGACGTGCACCGTGAGCCTGGCAGGGTACGCCGATTACACCGATTTTATCATATTGTTCGAAGGGGTCCTTCAGGGCAGAAAGTACGGAATCATATGTATATTTGGTACCTTTGGCTCTCTTGATTTGTTCTGGATCGGTGAAGACTTCCAGTTCGGTTTCCCAGTTGTCATTGCGGGTGATTCCCACAAAGCAGTCCACTTCTCCCAATTCAAGCAGTTTGCTTGCAATTGCAGTTGTTACACCACCGTCCTGTCCTTCGATGTTACTTTTTGCACCAAAGAAACTCCTGACATTTGCGAATTCGTCCTCGACATACCCATCCACTACAGGACAGATGCGCCCACACGTATAGCAACCTTCACAGACATTTGGGGCAGCACCTTTGGTGTATAGCTCCAAATTGTCCGGGTCTCTTACTTCGGCCCTTTTGTTCATGACGATGGCACCGGCAGGGCATGCCGAAACACATGCCCCACAAGCGGTACAGACGTCATAATCAATGACCTCTAGTATCTTCGGATGAACCATCAGTTTCCTCCGATAATCTCCTTACCGATGAGTTTAATTGCTTTTTCTTTGTTAGGTCCAAGTGGTGAGCCGGCAACAATCTGGGTAACACCAATGTCCTTCAGGTCATTGATCCTTTGCTTGCAGTCTTCAGGGGTTCCGCAGATACAGAAAGCGTCCATCATTTCATCAGTTACAAGGTCACCCATAAGTGCTCCGAAGTCTCCCTTGGAAATTGCAGCGCCTATATCCTTCTTGGATGCAGGGTCGATTCCGTGGCGTTCAAGCACCATGTCGGGAGAACCTGCAACGATGAAAGCAACAACTACTTTTGCAGCGTTCTTGGCTTTTGCTGCATCTTTGTCGATAGAGAAACATGCATAAGCTGCCACATCTATCTCGTCCATGCTGCGGCCTGCTTTATCAGCGCCTGCCTTTATTTTTTCCATTGCGACTTCAAAGTCTCTAGGGTGGGATGCATTGATCAGTACACCGTCTGCTACCTGACCTGCAAGTTCGAGCATCTTAGGGCCCTGTGCACCCATGTAAATAGGCACATTGCCGGTCTTGAATGCCATTTTGGCGCCGCCGAATTTGATCATGTCACCGTCCATCTCAACCTTTTCACCGCCCAAAAAGCCACGAAGGGCTTCAATGGATTCCTTGGTTGTGGTCAATGGTTTGTCCCATGGGATCCCCATTGCATCAAAGGTTGCTTTGTCTCCGGGTCCAAGACCGAGGATTGCACGGCCACCGGAAATTTCGTTGATTGAACCAATGCTGGATGCAGTAATGGCTGCATTTCTGGTGTATGGGTTTGTCACACCTGTTCCGAGTTTTATGCTGTTGGTGTTTATAGCCAACACTGCAAGGGTGGTATAAACATCACGATTGTTGTAGTGATCTGTAACCCAAACATTGTCAAATCCCTGTTGTTCAGCAAGCTTTGCATAGTGGGCGATTTTGAGAACTGGGTCTCCTGGTACGAACTCTATTCCAAATGACATTTGAATCCTCCTATTATTCAATATTTTGACGCTATTGAGGATTGCATACATATATTAAAACCTTATTGATTTTGAACGGCATTTTCCTGTTTGCTTTTATACCAATAATCTTCCAAGCTTACTTCGAATGGCACGCATATGATACAGGCTGCTATCTTTCCCCCCATCACCGATATGCATAAATAATCATCTCTCCTCTTTTATTATGCAAATAAATACAAGGAGTTAAATCTATGGGAGTTCAGAAAGTAGGTGAAAAATACATTTGTAATATCTGTGGCAACGAAGTTGAAGTCACTGAAGTTGGCGGCGGAGTACTTATTTGCTGCGGGGAAGATATGGAACTCATGGAGTGACCATACTGTTTATGTAGATTTTTGGAGCAATACGGGAGTGAATCAATAATGAAATGTTTTGAATGTGAAAAAGAAAATAAAACTACCGACACCGTTGGTATTTGCATCGTATGTGGCAGAGGTGTCTGTATGGACCACCTTGTAAGGGAGAAGGTTCCCATATTGGAAGGTGAATATGAAGTGCGGCTTAAGTGCATGGGAGATGCCTGCGAATTAAAAGACATGCAACCTCTCCTGAAAATACTTTGCAAACCATGTCATGAGGCTTTGAAGGAAAATTTCTGAGGTGAATTTCATGATGAAATGTTATGACTGTTCTGAAACAGGAAAAGATGTAGAAGCCGCTGCATTATGTATTGTGTGCGGGAAAGGGCTATGTATGGATCACTCCAAGGAAGTAAAATTGCAGGTTTCAGTGGGTAAACCGCCCGAGGTCAAACGCCTTCATAAAGGCCTTCCTCACTTTATGTGCAACTACTGTTTTGATAACACGATGGAAGATGCCTTTGATTGATTCCACATAGGAGGTACTAAAGATGACAGAACATGAGAAAGTAGTAAAGGATATCGAGGATAAGATGGGGTTTGCCCCAAACATTCTCCATACCCTGAAGGAAATAGATCCCAACTTCGTTAAGAAATACAGGAGATGTCACGACAAACTGTTGTCAGATGGGGCTATGCCTGCCAAGTACAAGATACTGATGGCACTGGCAGTCGTTGCCTCCAAACAATGTGAGGCCTGTACAGTCTCCCAGATGAAGAGCGCTCTGAAAAATGGCGCCACAGCAGAGGAAATCATGGAAACAATGGAAGTGATCTCTATCACTTCAGGTGCACCTGCAGTTGCAGCATGTAGGGAAGCACTTAAGTTACTGCAGGAGTAAAGCAGCAAGGAGGCATATAAGCCTCCTTCTGATTAATATTGACGGGGGATTTTCAGGAGGGGTATGTAGTGAAAATTATATCCATATTTATCCTTTTGACATTCTTATTTGCCTGTGCAGGGGTTGTAGCTGGTGCTTCTCCCACTGAAGCAGGCACATTATCGCATGAAGATTTCACTTCATATTCTACCTGCAACAGATGCCATGCCATCACGACAAGCCAGTGGGAAGGCAGTATGCATTACCATGCTTTCGATGACCCATTTTACCAGGAAGAACTAAAGCTTGCAAGTGAAGAGTCAAATGGCTCTCTTGACGTTTTCTGTACACGTTGTCACATACCTGTCAGTGTGGTTTCAGGGCAGGTCCCTCCTATAGATAACCCTAATATAAGTGAAGAGGCTGATGAAGGAGTAGGCTGTGATTTTTGCCACAGTGTAAAGGAATCCTCTGAAATAGGCAACGGAGGTTATGCGGTGACTCCTTCTGAGACCAAATATGGCCCCTTCGATGATTCAGAATCTACTTACCATGAATCACAGTACAGTGAATTCTATACAAAATCAGAGTATTGCGGAATGTGTCACCAGATTACCCACCCAGCATCCGGTGTAGTGCTGGATGACACTTATCAGGCATGGAGTGAAGGCCCCTATGCTGAAGAAGAAGAAGTCCAATGCCAAGATTGCCATATGACACCAGGAATCACTGAATTTGAGGCAAATCCCGGACGTGCGGGATCAGGTGCACCCAAAAGAGACCATATATCGGTGCACAACTTCGCAGGAGCCAATGTTTTTGTTACAGGGATACTGGAAGAGGACGAACATAGGGAAATGGCAATTGAAAGACTTCAGGAAGCGGCAACACTTGAAGTAAGCCTTCCTGATAATGCACAACCGGGTGAAGAAGTTGCCATTAAAGTGTCAATTACGAATTCCGGGGCAGGCCATAATCTGCCTACAGGACTTACTGAAGCCAGACAAATGTGGACCCAGGTGGATATAAAAGACAGCCAAGGACGCGAAATTTACAGTACAGGAAATCTGGATAAGGATGGCAATATCGAAAATGGAATTATTTACTGGGCCGTATATTCCGATGCTGACGGCAATCCTACTCTAAAATTATGGGAAATTACAGATGTGATATCTGATAACAGGATTGCTCCTGAATCAACTGCCGTTGAAGTTCATAATTTTACGGTACCAGAAGGTGCAGTAGATCCCATCATTGTGGATACGAAATTGCTCTACAGGTCTGCTCCCCAGTCACTTATAGATGAACTGTTTGGAGGAGAGTACGATGTTCCGATTGTAGAGATGGAGTCCGTTAAAGGCGGAATAAACGGTGAGGTAGAGTCTGAAGGAACACCAGGATTTGGAAGTTTTGTTGGCTTGATTGCATTATTAACAATTTATTTGTTTAGAAGGAAAATGTAAGGAGGAAGAATATGCCACCAGTTGTAGACAAAGATAAATGTATAGGAAGCGGTGAATGTGCCGAGGTATGCCCCACAGACGTTTTTGATCTGAAAGAAGATTCCAACGGGGATACAAAATCAGTAGTTTCACGGCCTGACGACTGTATAGAATGTGAGCTTTGTGTGGATGCCTGTCCGGCTGATGCCATTGTACTTGAGTGAAAGGAGTGTGAATTGATGTCCGACAAGGACATTGTGAAAATACTTGGAATTTCGGGCAGTCCTCGCAAAAAGGCAACTGCTCGTGCCGTGCAATATGCATTGGATTATGCAAAGGAAAAATACAATGCTGAAGTGGAGTATTTTTCTGCAAGCGGGAAAGAATTGAAATTCTGTATCCATTGTGATCATTGTATAAGAACCAAGAAGGGATGCATCCACAAAGATGACATTTCTGACCTGTATGAGAAAATGTAGTGGGCGGATGCTTGGGTAATAGGGACACCGGTGTATCAGGGAAACCTCAGTGCACAGACCAAAACCATAATGGACAGGTGCAGGGCAGTTGTAGCGGCAGACCCGAAGGCATTCCACAATAAGGTAGGGGCTGCACTGGCAGATGGAGGTGATCGAATGGGTGGACAGGAGCCATCCCTCCAGACTATACTAAACTTCTATGTGATCAATGAAATGATCCCTGTTGGTGGTGGTTCATTCGGGTCAAACCTTGGCGGCACCCTGTGGTCCAAGGACAAAGGAGCAGAAGGTATAGATGAGGACGAAGAAGGATTGCGCAGTCTGCGCCGTACAATGAAAAAACTTATCCTGACAGCCCTGCAGATGAAGAAACTGGAGCAATAAAAGGAGATCATAAATTGCAATTTGATGCAACGCTTCTGAAAACCATTCCCAGGACCGAAGATGTGGTAAGTTTTCTATTTCCCCGACCTGATGGTTTTGATTACCTGGCGGGCCAGTATATTTTCGTGGAACTGGAAATAGGAGAAAAAAAGGTACGCAAACCATTTACTATCTCCAGCAGTCCGACCAACAAGGATATCATTGAATTTACCAAGAAACTCACAGGCCATGAGTTTTCCGATGCTTTACTTTCACTTCAAGCCGGTGATACGGCAGGGATTGAAGGTCCCTTCGGGAAAATGACCTATTCAGGAGAATATGACAAAATTGCGCTTATTAGCGGAGGAATCGGGATCACACCCATGATTAGTATCTCACGTTACTGTACAGACAAAGGTATGGATACGAATATTGTTATGATATCCAGCAATAAAACAGAACAGGATATTGCCTTTCGCGATGAGCTGGATACTATGCAAAAGCGCAATCCTAACCTGAAAGTCGTACATACCCTCACCCGGGCTTCCGAGGAGTGGGAAGGTTGCAGAGAACGTGTCTGTGAAAGCATGATATTGCGGGAGATTCCGGATTACAGGGAAAGGACATTCTATATATGTGGTCCTCCACCTATGGTAGAGGCTGTTAAGGAAATACTATATCAAATGAATGTGGATAAATCTAAAGTTAAGTATGAGCTATTTACAGGTTATTGAATCCCAGGAGGAATGTTATGAAAAGAATCGCATGGGGTATTACAGGCTCAGGTGACCTTATAAAAGAGACGTATGACATAATGGTAGACATAAAGAAAAAAACCGATATTGAGTTTATGGTATTTCTTTCAAGAGAAGGGGAAACTGTAATGAAATGGTATCGAATGTGGGATGACATACAGAAAGATTTCCCTAACTTCAAAACAGATGCGGGCCCTAACTCACCTTTTATTGCCGGCCCATTGCAGGTTGGTCATTATGATGCTTTGATTATCGCACCAGCCACAGCCAATTCTGTTGCCAAGATAGCACACGGTATTGCCGATACCCTTGTAACAAATGTTGTGGCCCAGACCGCAAAAGGGCAAACACCAATTTATGTCCTGCCTGTTGATCAGGTACGTGGTGATGTTACCACCTATGCACCCAGTGGAAGAAAAATGAAGTTGAAGATGCGGGACATTGATGTTACCAATTCAGAAAAACTGGCTGAAATGGAAAACATGTACATATTGACAAAACCTGATGATATTTATGAGCTGTTGAATATAGAAGGAAAAGAGGATTAATAATAAACATCACCTTCTCTTTTTTCAATTTCATCCGGGTTTTTTTCTTCCAGGATCTGCATATTCCTGAATACGGCATACGCTGCCAGAATACTGTCCAGAGCATCACCTTGAGTATTTAAAATACATATATCTTTTATTTCATTATCAAGCATAATATTAAATTCTTCTAACTTATCCACAATAAGTTTCCTGTTAGCTTCCCTATCACTCTTTTTTCCTTTATACGGCACATATAAACCCTTTTCTTTCAGGGTGCAGGCCGGACATATCTCAACTACCCAGGGTTTTTCAGGATTCGGAGTTTGTATAGGGAGAATACAGGCAAGGTTATTCCTTATAAGTGGATTAATTATTCTTGAGATACCATAATAAGTCTGTTTGTATAGCCAGAGATTGTATGCAGCAAATGGTGCACCTTTTTCATTTTCCTTTTTACGTTTGAATTCTTTTCCATCTGTTTTCTGGCGATAGTAATCCCTGAAACTTTCTGCAGAGGCATGCTTAAGAGGGAAATTGATTATGAACTCCTTCCAGTTGTTTTCTTCTGTTAGGGAAGATGGGAGTGCAAAAGGAAAATCCATTCCAAAAATAGCATATTTTTCCCTGGCGATCATGCTATAAAGAGCAGTAATACAACTCTGAGTATCATGGCTTTCAGAAAAAAAGTGAGCAGGATGACAGGTGTGGATTTTGAGGAAGTTATCGTAAATGCTTCCTTCACTTACCCATATCTTATTGCAGGCTTTTTTAGATCCGCTAAAATCCACACCAAATATTTTCCTTATATTATAAGGCATCTTGCGTTTCAGTTATCCCTGTTGCCTTCAATGAAATCATTTGTCATGAGGAAGGCTTCGTCATCGTTGTATTGTTTCGGTGGATGTTTCATGAAATAAGATGCAGGGGAATAGAGAATTCCTCCGGTGTCTCTTTCAAGTGCTAGTTTGCAACAGCGTATGGCATCAATTACAACACCTGCAGAATTAGGAGAATCCTCAACTGAAAGACGTAGTTCGATATTCATGGGAACATCGCCGAAAAGTTTTCCTTCCATTCTCAGGAAACAAATTTTGTTGTCCTTTTGCCAAGGCACATAGTCACTTGGACCGACATGGATATTTTCATCATCCAGACGGTCTTTGAGTACAGATTGTACAGCCTCTGTTTTGGATGTTTTCTTGGAAGACAACCTGCTGCGATTAAGCATGTTAAGGAAATCGGTATTCCCACCGGTGTTTAGCTGATAGGTTTTTTCCAGTTTGACACCACGTTTGCTGAAAAGGTCTGCCAGTGTCCTGTGAGTGATAGTGGCTCCGAGCTGGGCCTTTATATCATCACCAATTATCGGCAGGTTTTTCTCTTCGAACTTTTTAGCCCATTCAGGATTACTTGCAATGAAAACCGGCATATTGTTAATGAAACCCACTCCTGCTTCCAGAGCACAGTCTGCATAAAAACATGCAGCTTTTTCTGACCCTACAGGCATGAAATTCAAGAGCATTTCAGCACCGGAATCTTTTAGAACCTGCACGATATCCTCTTTGGTGGACTCGCTTTCATCGCTGATTATGAATTTATATTTATCTTCATAATCCGTCATGTGTCCAGAAACACCATCAAGGATGCTGCCCATTGTAACTTTTATGCCTTTTTCAGGAATGTCCGGACAGAATACAGCAGTGCAATTTGGTTCTGCAAAGATGGCCTCTGATATGTCTTTCCCTACTTTTCTTTTATCAATATCAAACGCAGCTACAACCTCAATATCGGAGGGTTCGTAACCTCCAATGGTCCAATGCATTAGACCGATAGCATCTGTCTCGGTTTTATCCCTGTAGTAATCCAGACCCTGAATGAGAGAGCTAGCGCAGTTGCCAATCCCTGCAATTGCGATCTTTATATTCTCCATAACACTTCCTCGTAAATATGAATGCAATATGTTACCGTAACTATCATATATAATTAATCATCGAGCCATCCTCTTAATGTCGGCATTTGAATAAAAATGTTTCTGAGAATGATTACAGAAAATTACTTTTTTATCTCAATTTACCTTTCCTTTAAGTGCAGTTTGTTCATAATTCAAAGTTCAAATCCTTGTATACAAATGCAAACCACAACAAAAAGGGAAACGCTGTCCTGCCGATAGCATAAATGTAGAACAATTCTCCGGCTACAGAGACGAAATTGAATTGCAGTACTATGACCACCAGAGTGAATAAGAGGATCAAAAATGACCCCCCAAAGATAAGTTTCAGCCTTCTTTTATTATCTATCGGGGTAGCCATGATAAGTGCAATAAAAGGTACCAGGTTCAGAGGCAGATAGAATGTGATAAAATCAAATGCGTTAAATGCATGGCTCGGGGAGGCAAGATATGCCCTGATCGCCGGTATCCCCAGGATGAACAAAATTGTCAGGTATAAAAGGAATTTACCTATAAATACCGAAATCCTCATCTTTTCACTACTTTCTCTATCCATATCAGAACAACCAGTACTATAATTATAATCAACGTGACCTGCCAGAAGTAATAATGGACATAATCAAATATTTCAGGAAACCAGAGACCTACAAAGCCAAGACATACCAAACGCACCATGTTTATACCAAGTATTGCTGGCACACCAAAAGCTATTCCCATAAGTTTTTTCTGATAAGTTGTGGAATATGCCAGCACACAGCCAGAATAGACAAGCACCTCATATATGCCGGTACATTCATCCACGACTTTCATTGCCGTTATTCCACTGGTAAAATATAGTACATTTTCATTAACCGAATTTGTGACGCCCAGAAGGCTCATACTAAAGGAGAACACTTCTGCGGTCAGGTTCCTCAAAAAACCCAGGTCTTCCTTAAAGAAAAGATACATGCCTGTGAAAAGTCCTATATAAAACAGGTATAAAGCGACAAACCTTGCTACCCTATTATCCGCAAGTTCTTTTATTTTATATTTCAGTAATTTGGAATCATTTTTGTGGCTTATATTTTATTCCCCCAGAATTCCCCGTAAAAAGAATGCCTTTACGTTATTTATACTTAGTGTCAAAAAAAGAAAAAAGAAAAGGATTAGTCACGGCGTCTCAGCGCGACAAATCCAAGCATACCAATAAGGGCAACCAGACCTATCGGTGTCATAGTAGGTACACCATTTGGAGGTTTTTCTTCACAATTGTAGTGAGCCGGGTCACTATCATCCACCTGAACACCGGATACCAATCCGATTCCATTGGTAGTACCCACATTTGAGTAAGGTACACATGTGTCTGGAACAGTACCACTGTAGTAGCAGACCTCTGTTTCAGATACTGCCAGATCGCCGATATCACAGATAAAGCCTTCCTTGTTGTCTGTAACATTCACATCGACGAGTGGTTCGTCCCCTATATTGGTCACATTGTATCTCCAGTAAACATCACTTGCATTTTCAAGTATAGGTCCTGATGCCTGTGTTTGTGCATCGTACCAGGTTGAGTTATCCGGTGATACATATTTCTTGATCATGATGTCAGGACATGGAAGACGTATAAATGCGGTTGCAGTGTCTTCTCCGGGACCGTCATCCAGACCACCAGCAAATACTTCCACTTTCAGATCTGGTTGACAGGGACCAACATCCCATATTTCACTAACTCCATTTATTGAAATTTCATAGACGCCATCTTCTGTTGGACTAAATACAGCTTCTACATCATCATAACCAAGTGGCCCCTCCTCAACTGTCCAGTTATTATTCTGAATTCTGAGTGTGACAGTGGGGTTTCCATCCTGACTTATCCTGATCTTCCATGTTTCAAGATCGCCCATTCCTGTACCTGCCGGGCCATCATCTCCAACACAGTCACCATACTCACTACAGTCTGTGCCTATGTTGCCATCACCGTCAAGATCCCCGGGGATTCCATAAACCGTGCTCATACCGTAGAGAGTATCATTGGCTACATCGTAGTGACCATAGATCTGCTTTATATCGTAGCCACTTGAGTCTCCAAGCTGAGCCATTGTTTCATCGTGACTGGGGCCTGAATCATTCTTAGGGTCTTCTTCATACCATGTAGTGGTATCTTGACCGAATGCACCCTGTCTTATTTCCAGCCTGTCCCCTACGTCATAAATGTCATAGCCAGTACCATTAACCTGACCATAACTCCAGTTATCGTTCCATTCATCCGTACTTTTTTCCCCATCCACCGTTATAGCCGATGCTGCGGGAATTGCTATCATTAACATCAATGCTGCGCACATAGCCAGCACTATTCTCATTTGCTTCATCGTATCCACTCCATTTATACCACCATATTATAGTAGGATAGTATAAACTATGAAGTGGATGATTTATAGTTCTATAGTAAACTTAGTTTCTAACGATCCGTATACTTTGTTTCTAAACAAGAAGTTGGACGTTAAAAGGAGCTTCAAAGAGATAATTCAAACAATTCGTGTCAATATTAATTATCTCTTTATTAGTTAGAATTAACTCTAGTATTTCTGCCATATTAAAGGTATTTTGGAATCTAGCTTATTTCCAGCAGGTTTTTACATTGGTGATTAAGTTATCAGCAAAACACAGTTTCTAAAAATAAATACTTGTTTTTGCTAGAGGTAAAAAGAAGTTTAAACCCATATGTTATTGCAAAATAATAACATTGTAGTGATTTCACCTTAAAATGGAATTATTTTTAAATTATCAATATCCATAAGTTGCCAATAAAAAAATAAAGAATGGATTTTTACAAATCCATTCTCACTCGTCTTTTCTCCTCAGGAACAATACTATCCCCATTCCTATGAGGGCCACTGTTAGCAACGGATGCGCTGTAGGCACATCTTTCTCCTCTCCGTAGTAGTGGCTTGGATCAATATCTTCTACGGTTTCTCCCTCATATTCACCTGTTGCAGTTGCATTGTTTACATACTGGCCAACTTCTGCAGTTCCATTGGCTGTATAAGTCCACGTTTCTCCAGGTTCCAGAATAGTGTCATTGTTGAGATCACTACTCTGGAATACAGGAATCACACCCTGATCATCAGTTACATTGATGTTGGTCAGGTTAGCGCCTCCAGTATTTGTAACAACGTATTCCCATTCAACTGTTGATCCAACTTCAACCTTAGGGCCTTGTGGATCATCTGCATCTTGGCCATTTGTCGACTTTTCGATGTCGATTGAAATAGGCAGATACATTCCAGCGTCCCATGTCAGGTCGACTTCACCTGCAAACAGTGAAGTTGTTACAGTCCTTCCGGTTGCTACATTGGCATCACTATCTACTGCGTCGTCAGTTCCCTGGTCAGCAGGACTGAATTCATAATCATCCGGCAGCAAGAACTCGACGAAGTAATCTCCTGCAACAAGGCCTGTGAATAGGTAGTACCCTGTTTCATTTGTGGTTGTACTGTCTACAAGCACCCCACCTTCTGTGTAGAGATTGACAGTTACATCAGCAATTCCAGTGTCAGTTTCATCCTGGATACCATCCTTGTCCAGATCTTCCCAGACATAGTTACCCAGAGTTGACCGGGGTGGTTCTTCACCGAAGTAGTGGCTGGGATCCTCATCTGTGACAGTATATCCATTGTGTTCTCCTGTAACGTTACCAACATTGGCGTATTGGCCAATTCCAGCTGTACCGCTGGCAGTGTATGTCCATACTTCACCAGGTTCGAGAATATCGTCTCCATTGAGATTACTGCTCTGGAATACCGGAATCTCACCCTGGTCATCTGTTACGTTAATATCGGTAAGATTCACATTACCGTTGTTGGTAACAACGTATTCCCAGTTTACAGTGTTGCCTTCCTCAATGGTTGGTCCGGTTGGATCATCGGCATCTTCTCCATTGGTTGCTTTCTCAATATCGATTGAGGAATTCACACCGAAGTAGTGGCTTGGATCTTCATCGGTAACCTCGGCATCAGTTGGATCAGTTCCTGTAACATTACCGAGATTGGCATACTGACCTTCTTCTGCCACACCTGTTGCATTGTACATCCAGACTTCACCAGGTTCCAGTATAGAGTCACCATTTCCATTATCGACTAGATTATCGATAGTTCCAGTAACGTTATCCTGAACCAGGATGTCAGTCAGATTCACATTACCGGTATTTGTGACATTGTAAGTCCATACAATATCTCCACCAACAGTAACGTAAGGTCCGGTTGGGTCATCGGCATCTACTCCATTGGTTGCTTTCTCAATATCGATTGAGGAATTCACACCGAAGTAGTGGCTTGGATCTTCATCGGTAACCTCTGCATCAGTTGGATCAGTTCCTGTAACATTACCGAGATTGGCATACTGACCTTCTTCTGCCACACCTGTTGCATTGTACATCCAGACTTCATCTGTTTGGAGTATATTGTCACTGTTTGTATCTCCACTTATGTATGCTGGAGTTACACCCATGTTATCCTGAACCAGGATGTCAGTCAGATTCACATTACCGGTGTTTGTGACATTGTAAGTCCATACAACATCTCCACCAACAGTAACGTAAGGTCCGGTTGGATCATCAGCATCTACTCCATTGGTTGCTTTCTCAATATCGATTGAGGAATTCACACCGAAGTAGTGGCTTGGATCTTCATCGGTAACCTCGGCATCAGTTGGATCAGTTCCTGTAACATTACCGAGATTGGCATACTGACCTTCTTCTGCCACACCTGTGGCATTGTACATCCAGACTTCATCTGTTTGGAGTATATTGTCACTGTTTGTATCTCCACTTATGTATGCTGGAGTTACACCCATGTTATCCTGAACAACGATGTCAGTCAGATTCACATTACCGGTGTTTGTGACATTGTAAGTCCATACAACATCTCCACCAACAGTAACGTAAGGTCCGGTTGGATCATCGGCATCTACTCCATTGGTTGCTTTCTCAATATCGATTGAGGAATTCACACCGAAGTAGTGGCTTGGATCACTGTCATTTACCACAATTATACCAAATTCACCTGTGACATTGCCGATGTTGGCATACTGACCTTCTTCTGCAGTACCCACAGCAGTACATATCATTGATTCACTGACATTGAGTGTTGTTTTAGGGCAATCTACTACAACTCCCTGATCATCGGTTACAACAATATTGTTGAGAGGTACATCCCCAGTGTTTGTTACATTATATGTCCATGTAACTTCATCCCCGACAGATATAAACGGACCTGTAGGAATATCGGCATCTTCACCATTGGTTGATTTCTCGATCATGATGTCAGGGCATGGAAGACGAATAAATGCAGTTGCAGTGTCTTCCCCCGGACCGTCATCCAGACCACCTGCATATACTTCCACTTTCAGATCTGGTTGGCAGGGACCAACATCCCATATTTCACTAACTCCACTTATTGAAATTTCATAGACGCCATCTTCTGTTGGACTAAATGCAGCTTCTACATCATCATAACCAAGTGGCCCTTCATCTACTGTCCAGTTATTGTTCTTAATTCTGAGTGTTACAGTGGGGTTTCCATCCTGACTAATTCTGATCTTCCATGTTTCAAGATCACCCATACCTGTACCTGCCGGACCCACATCTCCAACACAGTCACCATAATTGTCACAATCTGTGCTTATGCTGCCATCACCGTCAAGATCTCCAGGGATTCCATAAACTGTACTCATACCATAGAGAGTATCATTGACTACATCGTAGTGACCATAAATCTGCTTAATATCGTATCCACTTGAGTCTCCAAGCTGGGCCATTGATTCATTATGACTGGTTCCTGAATCATTCTTAGGGTCTTCTTCATACCATGTAGTGGTATCTTGACCGAATGCACCCTGTCTTATTTCCAGCCTGTCACCTGTGTTATAAATGTCATAGCCAGTACCATTAATCTGACCATAGCTCCAGTTATCGTTCCATTCATCCGTACTTTTATCCCCATCAACCGTTATAGCCGAGGCTGCGGGAATTGTAATAATTAACATTAGTGCTGCGCATATAGCCAGCGCTATCTTCATTTGATTCATCGTATCCACTCCATTCATACCACCGTTATTATAGGATGATTAAAACTATGAAGTGGATGGTTTATACTTATGTAGTAAACTAAGTTTCTAACTATTCGTATACTTTGTTTCTAAACAAAAAATTGCACGCAAAAGTAGGCAGATTGGAAGACAAGTCAGGTTCAAAAGTGTTCAATGAACAATTAATTATACTTTGGTAAAAACCGAACCATCAAAAATTTGGCTCATTAATTTTATAGCAT